>CAYVWK010000181.1:0-3988 GCA_964455235.1 uncultured Paludibacter sp. | reverse complement strand
GAATCAAACCAGCAAGGGAAATTCCTTAGGACGAATCCTTAAGAATCAGCAGGGGGAAAAATATCCCCCCTGCACCCCTTACAATATATCCTTTGGAAAGCTCTTTCTCATCCATATCCTTCTGCTGCGCTGTCAACTACATCTCGACTTCTCACCACTTGCCTCTAAAAATCTCATGATGCTGATAATTTTTTACAGCTTACTTAGTGGATCCGACTCAGAACTGGTGGAGCATGGGTAGTGAGGTGACAAGTCTGTACTTTCTGTAATTTCTACTTCATCATAATCTAGCTGTTTTGCTCCTCGTTTAAGCATTCTGTTGAAAAACGAATCTACCATTTGTACTATACGTAACCTATATCCAAAATGCCGGGCGACCTTAAAGCATATTTCAATCATTTTTTTCCCAACACCTCTATGGCGTATTGATTCATGTATCATTATCTTAGGAATGCATATGCTTTGGCTATTTTCAAATATTAATACCTCAAGCAATGTTTGAGAAAAATTTTTATTTGTATCTATGACGATAGAAATTTCTGCATCTGCACCTGCTGAAAAAGAATAGGAAATAAAGGGCATGTTGTATGGTAGAGCTGGATATACCGAAAAATAGTATCCATCAACTTCAGCAAATAAAGGGATAAGATAATCTTCCAATAAGAATAGAAGCATAGAGACAACTGCATAATTACTTCCAGATTCAGCGATTAATTTGAAACATTCGATTCTATCTTCTGTAGGAATCCCAACTCTCATGATAATACCCCCAATATATAACTTAAATGCCACACATCATTTGATATGATAGTTATGATTATTATATTTCTGCAACAAAAATTATGATAATATAAATATAATTGAGCCGGGGGCATCTGTAAAATGAAGAATAAAATGTTCATTGTAGTTTTTCTCTTATGTGTATTGCCCTTTTTCGTAGGAGCGAGAACGAGCATTTTGAATTCAGATGTTTCAATCTTAAATAATGAGAAATCGATCATTTCTGAAAACTCTCCGATTTCTGGATCTAAAGGATTGTTAGATAATTCCAAATCCATAATTAGTGCAGATAATTCAATTCTTAAAAACGTTTCTCTTCTTGATAAAGGGAAGAATATAATTTCTCTTGCAGAGGGATTTGTGGCGTATGGGAGTTATATGCCTTCAAGTACTTCTACTATGCTTAATACAGTTGCTGATTCTAAATATGTTGTAAAATTGACATCTGAACAAGAGTCAGTAGTCTCATCGTATCTTGGGGAATATGACAAATACGTAGCGCTAACGCTAAGTAATGACACAAAGCAATTTGTAAAACTACTTACAGACTGGGAAAAGTCAAAAAGCAATGAGGATTTTTATTCCTTTGTAGAATCTTCCGATGCGTATGCCAATATGCTTGATGAAGTCCTAAAAACTGCTTCAAGAAGATTTGCTATCGGGACGGCCGTAATCCTGTTCGATGTTGTTCTTTATTCGATACCAGGAGGAACTCTGTATAGGGCAATAGTTGTAATTCCTTTAAGGGCCGCACTAAAGGCATCCTCTGCGGGTTTAATTTCTGGAGCTATGTACGGGGCTATAGCCTCAGCTGCTCAAGGGAACGATGCCAAAACTGTATTTGTTAAGTCCTTGGATGCAGCGTCAGATGGTTATATGATTGGTGCTCTTGCAGGGACTGTAAAAGGTTGGGGATCTGCAATAAGCAAATATAGATGTGCTACCGTTGTCACTAAAGATAGAATTGTCCTAAAAAATGGTAATCTAGTTGATGATAAGGGTAAGGTAATAGGCAAAGCCATATACTCCCCTGAAGGTAGACCTGTTAGTTATACGGTAAATGGGAGAGATATATATACATTCGAAGGGTCAAAAATTGGAACTCTATCAACTAACTACGGATATCCCTTTATTATTGATAATAATGAATTAGTGGTCGGAGCCATCGATCGCAATGGTTACTATGACGGATTAGACAATCAGACTATAACAACATATTCGCCTTCTACTTGGGTTGGCAAGAACGAAAACAAATATATTGCTTTAGCAGAAGATACCCTTGATGGTTTGGATGATGTAAAAGCTGCACTTTCAAAATACAGTTATGATAATTCTTCTTCAATAAACGCCTTAATGCAAGGATACACAGACCCAACATATTCAATTTATGTTGGTAATCACGCGTGGGATATTCACCCTGAATTGTACGATCAGTATCAAAGAATATTGTATGCAACAACTAGTACTATTGTTCCTGAGAATTTGATTGTTTATAGAGGCATGTCTTCCTCCGGATATAGAAGGCTGAAGGCCGCCGGTTATAATGGAAGTTTTTTGTCTACAAGCATAACAGGTATACCTAGTGACTGGAAAGATAGCGATGTTATGATGCAATTGATAATTCCTGAGCGTACAAAAGGAATTTACATCGATCATATTTCTGTCTATGGTGGACGTGATGAAAGAGAATTACTTCTGCCTCCAGACTATCGTATAAAAATTCTTTCAGAGGATATGCAAGGTTCAAAAACTTATGTGACTGCAATTCTTGACTCGATTATTTAAGTGTTTTATTGGGGGGGAAAAAAGGATGAGAAAGGTATTTTTCATGTTTGTTCTATTACTAGGATTTACTTGGACTCTATGTGCTGCAGATGATTTTAAGGTTAATGTAGAATTGTCAGCTGCTTTTCCTGCTAGCCAGTACGCAGTAGGAATTATTCCTTCTGCTGGTATAGGTGATACTCTGCTATTAAAATATACTTTTACTACCACTGAGACCTTAACCATGGACTCTTTGTACAAGGGCGTTAAAAAATTCTTTGGGACGAAAAATGATCCTTATATTTGTTGTGTAGTGAATTTCAGTGGTATAACTGATGTTGTTCTTGCAAAAAAAACTAATGGTATCAAATACCCAACCAAGGAAATCGATGACCACATGATACTTCAAATCGATCAAAATTTGGGTGAAATGTATTCCTATAGATATTATCTTGCGGCTGCTAAGAATTTGGACATGAATGAATGGGAGACAGGTATAGATGTTTACAACAATAAAGTTGATACTCTAGATTCTATTGTATCAAACTATTGCAGAATCGAAAGAGACTCTGGAATGTTTTATGCTCTTTTTCTTTCAGAATTTGCAACTGAGAAACAAATTAGAGAAGTTCTCGGGTATGATTTTGAATCTTATGGAATATTTGGTAAAAACTATATCTTTTTATTGCCATTTAAGAATAAGAGTTCTTACGAGGTAGAGTTTAAATTAAATATAGATGAATCATGTTTGGATCAGATAGAAGCAGAAATGAATTTTTATTACTTTGAAAATTTAACCTCTTCACAAAGAATTCTTGAAAATTTGCTTAGCTCTGATAGAATGAATTATTTAGCTGATTCAGAGTACTACCATATTATCAATGTTGATTAACTGGTGTTAGTGAATTCGACGCCGCACTCCTGTCAGTTGACCAGAGGGAAACCGGCTATACAACGGAGATAAACCTACCAGCGCAATGAAATCGATGTTAGAACCTTGGATATGTATGTGCATGGCATGCAGAAACAATAAGTCCAAGGTGATTATTCCACCAAAGTGGAACCGGTGCTCCGCTAAGTGCACCGATATGGAATCCGAGTATCAGCACCACTGTTTAGGCGACTGTTGCGCAAGATAATCGCGCTTATTGAAATCGCCGCAGTCGATTTTGATCGGGGTATAAATCAATCATTCCACAATAGATTCGGATTGGGTGGATGAGCCCATCCGCTTACACCATGATGCAGGCAAATAAAGCCCAGAGATGACAGTTGAATGAACCTCGCTTCGTTTCTCCACCAGTTCGAAGAAGATGAAGTTCAACTCATTCTCTGCCGGTACAGTTAAAAGCCATTCGCCAAGAATCAGCAGATCATGTTTGCCAGCCGGTTGGCAAATCTCATCCTGGTATCCTTCTAGAATCTCCGGAGAATTCTGGTCAGC
>CAYVWK010000180.1:0-4010 GCA_964455235.1 uncultured Paludibacter sp. | reverse complement strand
GAATATGTGGAAACTGGTGTGATTCAAGGAGGTATGATACCGAAGTTGGAGAATGCTTTTGAAGCACTTCATGTTGGAGTTAAGGAGGTGATAATCACACATTCAGATGCTATTTCAAAGGAAGATTGTGGTACAAAAATCAATTTAAAAGATTGAAAATATGAAAGATAATATCCTGATTATACTACTTTTATTATGTTTGACTTTATTAAAAATGCAAGCTCAAGAGCCTATTTTATTATATCCTGATGGTGTACCAGAATCGAATGGTTTAGAGGGTAAGGAAAGTTACCGTGATGCAGAGTTTATACGAGATATTTCAGAACCTCGTATGTTGTATTTTCCTGCTCCTACATCTAAAAAAAGACAACCAGCTGTTTTAATTTGTCCTGGTGGCGGATATGGTGGCGTTGCAATGATTAAAGAAGGAGAAGAAATTGCACGATGGTTTAACGGTTTGGGAATCAATGCTTTTGTGTTGTATTATCGCATGCCTAATGGACATCATTATATCCCATTAAAAGATGCTCAGACGGCTATGGAAATGATTCGAGCGAGGGCAAAAGAGTGGAATATCAACACGTCAAAAGTCGGTGTAATGGGCTTT
This sequence comes from uncultured Paludibacter sp., assembly GCA_964455235.1. Classification (GTDB taxonomy): domain Bacteria; phylum Bacteroidota; class Bacteroidia; order Bacteroidales; family Paludibacteraceae; genus Paludibacter. Next base: position 3,403 of record CAYVWK010000180.1, on the reverse strand, counting down.
TCTGCGGGTGGGCATCTTGCTTCTACCGTTGCTACAAAATCAACAAATAAAAGGAATAAAGCTAACTTTGCGGTACTTGCATATCCCGTTATCACGATGAACGAAGCTTTTACCCACAAAGGTTCTCAGAAAAATCTTTTGGGATTGAACCCTTCAGATGAGTTAATCATTGCTTATTCCAGTGAGTTGCAGGTTACGTCTAAAACACCTCCTTCCTTTCTGTTTCATGCTGAAAATGATAAGGTTGTACCTATTTTGAATAGTCAACGTTTTGTTGAAGCGCTTCAATCTAAAAAAATAGCCGCAGAGCTGTATAGTTTTCCTAAAGGAGGTCACGGTTTTGGTATGCGACCAACAAATCCCGAAACAGATAAATGGCCTGAAATGCTAAAAAATTGGTTGATTCAACAAAAGATAATCCGCAAATAAGTAATTTTGAAGTAATTATGAATTTTATTGAAGAAAAGGAAGAAGCTGTTTTATCACTCAAAAATCTGATTAGTATCCCTTCTTTTAGTAGGGAGGAAAGTAAGGTTGCGGATTGGTTGGAGCGATATGTTGAATTGCAGGGATATGTGGTTTCGCGCAAGGATAATAATATCTGGTTGATGAGCCCAGGTTTTGACGCAGACCGCCCAACCATATTGCTTTGTTCGCATATTGATACAGTCCAAGCTTCATCAAATTGGAAGCACAATCCCTTTGTTCCAGTTGTAGAAAATGGAAAATTGTATGGCTTAGGAAGCAATGATGCAGGAGCCTCAGTGGTTAGTTTGTTGCAGACTTTTTTCATCCTTTCTAAGAAAAATCAAGCCTATAATTTAGTCTATGCGGCGGTTGCAGAGGAGGAGATTTCAGGTGAAAAAGGCATCACTTCTTTATTGTCTGAACTACCAAAAATCGACTTTGCGATAGTAGGTGAGCCAACGGGGATGCACTTAGCTGTTGCTGAGAAAGGCCTGATGGTGCTGGATTGTGTGGCTTATGGAAAGGCAGGGCATGCAGCGCGCGATGAGGGTGAAAATGCAATTTATAAAGCGATGAATTGCATAGATTGGTTTCGCAATTTTCGTTTTCCCACTGCCTCTGAGTTTTTGGGTGAAGTGAAAATGACAGTAACGCAAATCAATGCAGGGACCCAGCATAATGTGGTACCTGATAAGTGTAGTTTTGTGGTGGATGTGCGTACCAATGAGATGTACACCAACCAAGAATTGCTGAGTATCATTCAAGATTATGTTGATTGCGAGGTGACTGCACGTTCGACTCGTTTAAGTTCTACGGCTACTCCTTTGGATCATCCTTTGGTTGAAAAAGGGAAAGCAATGGGGTTGAAGTTGTTTGGTTCTCCAACCTTATCCGATCAGGCTTTGCTGCCTTTTGCAAGTGTGAAAATCGGACCAGGTGATTCGGCTCGTTCGCATACAGCTAATGAATATGTGCTGATAAAAGAGATTGAAGAGGCGATTGATGTGTATGTGGAATTGTTGGATGGGTTAAAAAATTAAAATATGAAACGAATTTTATTTACAACATGCTTACTTATCGCCTTTATTAGCATTTTTGCTGCGAAGGTTGAGAAAGTTGAAGTTTTTAGTGTAAAAATGAATAAGTATGTGACTGTCAGTGTGATAGTGCCAGATAGTGAAGTGCGCAAAACGTCAATTTACCTTTTGCACGGTTATTCAGGAAATGAAGGTAGTTGGTTGGAAATTAATCCTCAACTTGTTGATTATGCGGAAGATAATCAGGTTTTGATTATTTGCCCAGATGCTAAAAATAGCTGGTATTGGGATAGTGAACGGAATCCTGATTCTCAATATGAAACTTTTGTTTCTAAAGAATTAGTGGATTATGTTGATAGTCACTATAATACCTATACTGATAAAAATCTCAGGGCTATTGCAGGTTTGAGTATGGGCGGACATGGTGCTATTTGGCTTGCTTTCCGTCATGCTGATGTGTTTGGCTCGGTTGGTAGTCTGAGTGGTGGTTTGGATATCAGACCTTTTCCTGAAAAGTGGGAGATGAAAAATCAGTTGGGAAGTTTAGAGGAAAATCAGGAAAAATGGGATCAGCATACAGTTATCAATTTAATTGAAACTATTCAAGATAAACAGCTGAATATCAATGTTTGTTGTGGTGTTGATGATTTTTTTATGGATGTGAATAATGCTTTCCATGCGAAATTATTGGAGCATAATATTCAACATGATTATACGGTGCGTCCGGGAAAACATGATAGAGCTTATTGGAATAATGCCATTGATTATCATTTATTATTCTTCCAAAAAGTATTTGATAAGCATTTAAAATCAATAGAAAATAAATAAAAACGGATGTCAATTCGCATTTCAAATCTATCTAAATCTTTCGCTAAGCAGCAGGTACTCAAGGGTATTAATATAGATATTGCGCAAGGTGAAATAGTTGGTTTTTTAGGTCCGAATGGAGTTGGAAAAACAACTACCATGCGTATTTTGATGGGCGTATTGTCGTATCAGCTTGGTTCTGTAGAAGTTTGTGGATTGGAAGTATCTAAAAATACGAAAGCTGTAAGTTCGATGATAGGGTATTTGCCCGAAAATAATCCACTTTATTTAGATATGTATGTGCGTGAGTCATTGGACTTTGTAGCACAATGCTACGGCATTAAAAAAGATAGAAAGCAGCGTGTTGAGGAGATGGTGGAGTTGGTTGGTTTGAAAGCAGAAGCGCATAAAAAGATACATCAGCTTTCGAAAGGCTATAAGCAGCGAGTAGGTTTAGCGCAAGCTTTGATACACGACCCGCAGGTGTTGATATTGGACGAACCGACTACAGGCTTGGATCCCAATCAATTAGTTGAAATTCGAGAGTTGATTAAGAAAAGCGGACAAGATAAAACAGTGCTTTTCAGTACGCATATCATGCAAGAAGTCGAAGCACTTTGTAGCCGCGCCATCATCATTAATCATGGTGAAATTGTGGGGGATGTACTTTTAGAAGAAAGTGATGCGAAAATGGGACAGCTTTTTCGAGAGCTTACTAAGTAAAAGTCGCTCCAAAGATTTGTGTATTTTGCGTTTCTTTGCGGTTAAATTAAATTTAGACAGATGACTGAAGAACAAGATTTTGATATAAGGAGTAATCGTAGCGGTGAGCGGGAGTTTGAGAATGCTCTGCGTCCCTTGTCCTTTGCAGATTTTAAAGGGCAGAACAAGATTGTGGATAACCTGAAAGTGTTTGTGCAGGCGGCTCGGATGCGTGGTGAATCCCTCGATCATGTGCTGTTGCACGGTCCTCCTGGATTGGGTAAAACTACGCTCTCGGCGATTATTGCGAATGAATTGGGTGTGGGTTTTAAGGTTACTTCGGGTCCTGTGTTGGATAAACCAGGCGATTTAGCAGGTTTGCTGACGAG
>CAYVWK010000179.1:1200-4025 GCA_964455235.1 uncultured Paludibacter sp. | reverse complement strand
TGAGCAATTGAGAAACTGATGTGCCGATGAGACTAATGAGACTAATGAGACTAATGAGACTAATGTGACTAATAAGACTAATTAAGAAATTATTTTCATTGGCATATTGGCACATCGGCATATTGGCACATCAAATAAATAAACATACATTTAATATGAAGAAGACATTTACAATCAATCTCAACCACTTAGTGTATAACATCGATGAAGATGCTTATGAAGTGTTGAAACAGTACCTTTTAGAGGTAGAAGAACAGCTTTTCGAGGATGAGCGAAAAGAGGTTATGGGTGATATAGAAACGCGTGTCTCCGAGCTTTTTGAGGAAAGGCTTCTAAGGGGCAAGCAGGTTATCAACTTAGCGGATGTGGAAGAAATTATAGCCATTTTGGGAAAACCGAATGCTTATAATGAACAGCAAGAGACTGATGCAGAGGAGACTGCTACATCAGAAAAAACTAAAAAGAAAACCAAAGCTACCAAGAAACTCTATCGCGATGTGGATAATCGCATGCTGGGCGGTGTGGCGGCTGGTATTGCTGTCTATCTTGGCTGGGATGTGGTGTGGATACGCTTGATTTTAATCTTGCTTGTTTTGTTTGTGTGGGGTACTTTAATTCCAATTTATTTTGTGTTATGGTTGATAGTTCCTGGAGCTAAGACTGTTTCTCAAAAACTTGAAATGCAAGGGGAAAACGTTACAGCTGAGCGTATTAAGGAAGAGTTTCAGAATGTGAAAGACTATGTTGAAAGTGAAGATTTCAAAGAATCGACTATGAGCATAGGACAAAGATTGGGAGAAGTATTCCTAGTTTTAGTCAAAGTATTTGCCTCCTTTATTGGCATTATAATCGGCATTGTAGGTTTTAGTTTGCTGATAGCTTTACTGCTATCATTTACAGTATGGCTGTTCAACCCAGAGTTGTTTGTTGAATTTATACCTGATTACTTCAATTATCCAACTTATAAGGCAATTATATTGGTTATCAGCTCCTTATTAATTGTTTTTATCCCAATATTCAGTTTGTTGGTATGGGCATTCCGCAGCATCACTGGCAGTAAATCCAAATCTTCAGCATGGGGTTGGGTGATTGCTGTTATTTGGTTTATCGCTATCCTGCTATTCACAGGAATCACTTCTAACTTGGTAGTGAAAACGCTGCCGATGTGGTTGTAGTGGGTCTTTTCACCCACCAATCACCACCTTCCTGCACATCACTCGCTCATCACCACCACTGATGACTCGGGCGATATAGCTACCTCCGCTGATGGAGAGCTGCTCGGTTTGTATAGCACCTGCTGGGCAGTGGAATATCGCAACAAAGCGACCCACCGAATCATAAAGCTCGATGCGGCTATCAAATTTGCCATGGTTTTCCATGACTAAGTTGTGGCCGCTCGTATATACATATACATCGGTAGTTCCTTCACTGATATCGCTACCATCTTTGGATGCAAGCACTTTGAAGCGGTTTGAGCCTACTGTATCATTACTTCTGAAATGGTACGTTGTGCCATCTTCCGTAATATCTATCAGTAAACCTAAATGCTTATCTTCCAAATAGATTTTGTCGTATTGCTCAGTCATACCACCTCCGTTATGGAACGTAATGGTATAAGTTTCTGATTTTGTGCCTGCCTTGAATGCAATATCTGTATTGTGAATATCGCGCTGAGCATTGATTTGATAATTACCCGTCTCATTGCGGGAGTAGAGCAATGGCAAATCAGCATCGCCTATCATTTTGAGACCATCCCAGCCATTATCGTAACCACGAGTAGTTTCGGGGTGTGAGAAAAGCCACAGCACATCGCCACCAGCCTCTTCGGTTTGAAGATGCATACGCAACCAAGGCTTAGGAGTTTCAGGGGCACGTTGCGAACGAGATGCTTTCATGACATCTGCATAATTCACTTCAATGCTAGCATTAGCCCCTCTTGCCTTCACCAAAAAACCTTGCATAGGAGGTATTTCTTTAGGGATAGACGCTGTGCCTGCTAAGGTCTTTGGAGATGCAATATACTGTCCTGCTAAAGCTCCTTCATCACTTTCAATATCAGTGTTTCTCTCTTTCCAGTCAGATAAACGGCCTGACTTATAAACATATACTTTTTCATCCGTATTGGTGAATGTAATTTTACTGATATCAATAGCTGCCATATACGGATTAGAAAGTATATTCTGTCCTGAATAATCTACACCTTCCGTATATGATAGATTCAATATAATATCCTTATTGTATAACTCTCCAGAGAAACTGTATTTTTTTGCACTAGCCTGCGTGATTTCATATCCTACTAAAGGGTATAATTTGTCTGCATTGTATAGATGTACCCACTTTGGATTTGCAGGATTATTCAATTCTCCAGCCTCATTATGTCTACGGATAATAGACCCATAAAACACATGCTCTATACCGCCCAACTCATGGAAAGGAATACCGAAGTATTGCCATTTAGGGTCAGTAATTTTCCCAGTTGCACCATCTCTTTCCCACGAACCGTATGCATGCATTTCGATGGTAGCGGAAATACGTTCTGTATCATCGTTTTTAAAGATGAGCGTACCAGATGCTTTATCCCTATCAGCCTTAATTAAAATACCATCTTTGCCTTTTGGGTTGATGAGTTTATTGCTGATTTTTACGGCTTGCTCGCAATCAATCTCTAAACTTGCATTAGTACCTAAAGTGATATTGGTAGCCTCAACGGTAGTCTTATCCGCTAAAGTGAACTTGCCAGTTTTGTTGAGATGTAGATTGGCATAGCTCGCCGCATGTATCATCTGATTGCCAGAACCATAATATTCAACTGTGCCACCAAAGCT
>CAYVWK010000179.1:0-1100 GCA_964455235.1 uncultured Paludibacter sp. | reverse complement strand
GTAAATTCATATACCGCATAACCACAATTTGGCGCCCATACATAAATCGTTGCCATATCATGGTAATTTCCCGAACTTACCACCGCCTTGATAGAGAAATGCTTAACAGGGTTATTGGTGCCAGTCATATTGCCCGTAGAACCGCAAGCAATAGGAGCATTCAAATTGCTTATATCGTAAATAGCGATACTTCCATTCAGGTTGTTGGGCACAGCTATATAAGGAATATCTCCAATTTTGAAATAAGCTCCACCACCCGCTATACTGGTAAGGGGTAAGTTTACTTTGGCGGCTGTATTGGATTCGCTGCTTACATTATAGACTATGGGATAGGTAGATTCGCTGGTGACGAAGATATTATTTTGGTCTATCCAACACACATCAGCTCCTGTAGCGGTAAGGTATAGATTATCAATTTTTTTCGGTGCAAGGAATGCATTGCGCTTGCCTATATGGTTTTGAGAATTATTGAAATTTCCGTTCTCTATTTTCCATACACATATCACATCATTATTATCGCTGTTTTCATGCTTCCCTGCAACTGTGGCAGCTGCTAGATAACCATTAGTGGTAGTGCCATACAGACTAAAATAATCTATCCTTCCAAGATATTGCTGACCAGCCATACCTGACTGATATACTTCCTTATAAGTTGAGCCGTTTTTAGTAGCACCAAAGGCATATCCAACATAATCACCATGATTACCAGAGGCGAAGAGACTGCCATCTGTACCTACACTTACCGACCATCCTGCCCAACGATGAAGCTTGTCTTCTGTACCAGGATCTGTTTGAGCAGGGAAATTTCTCATAGAAGAAGTCTCGTTATATGTAATGCTACTCACTACATCACCATTTTGTGGATTTATCTGATAGACTGTTTTATTAGCTCTGTGCTGCACATACAGATGTCCGTTATGTACATCAGCTGCCCGCACATGATTGTTATTATTCCATTCAGATGTTTTAAAGTTGAAGTTGGAATATTTCATATTTATAGCAATTTCTTCCTGATGTGCCACCCCTCTGATAGTGACGATTTTGCTCTCTGCTCCTGGAGATGACAATGTAATCACTCCGTTATATACTTGTAAAGCTGT
>CAYVWK010000178.1:1559-4029 GCA_964455235.1 uncultured Paludibacter sp. | reverse complement strand
GAAGATTTTGATGAGAAGAAAGCTTACACACCGAGAAGTACTGAATATACCTTTGCAGGTGGGCATTATGAAGGTTATGATATGCCTTGGAATTTTGTTGGATCTACCTTAGGTGATACAGGTAAAGATCAAAAGTGGGAAAGAGCCGCTGCGCGTATTCGTTTGACGGATGGTCCTACTGGTTCGCCTGGCCATATAGAAACCCTTGAAAGTTTCCCTAACGGTATAGGCTATGTGCGTATGTGGGCTGGTAACTATGAAGAAGATACAAGCGGTGGATCTTTAGCTTTGTATGTATCCTCTAACAATGGTTCTACTTGGGAAAAAGTTGCACATTCTCAAGCCATTACAACAAAGTGGATAGAGTATGAATTTGTAGTAAAACGTCAAGGTAATCTGCTTTTACGCATTGCAAAGGATGAAAACAGTTCTAAAGGTATCAATGTAGATAATATACGCGTCAGTGATTTTTATGAGCAGTACAATGGAGTAGATTTACAGGATAAGGATGCGCTAAGCTATTATACTACTGCTAAAGGTCTGCATATAGACCCCAAAAATCGTATTGTGTCACTCAAAGTTTTTAGCATTACTGGTCAGCAAGTGTTTTCAGCAAATATGATAAGTACACCAACTACAATTCCATTACCTATAGGCACTTATGTATTAAAAATCAACAAAGAAAATCGTGCACATAAAGTGTGTGTGATGTAGGTTTAAATGCAGCTATAAACTTGCTACAATATATAGTTATTAGTAAGTCATATAATAAATACTACCCTTTTTTATGAGTTTTTGGGAAATAGGATAGCTAATTTTCACTACCTTTGCCGCGCAAAACTTAGCTCCAGCATATGAAGCGTATTCAAATTATAAACGGTCCAAACCTCAATCTATTAGGCAAACGAGAGCCTGAGGTTTATGGAAATCTTAGTTTTGAGGACTATCTTCAAAAGCTAAAAGCAAACTTTCTTGATGTAGAATTGTTCTATTTCCAATCGAATGTAGAGGGTGAAATAGTGAACAAAATCCATGAGGTTGGTTTTGAATTCGATGGTATCATCATCAATGCTGGTGCTTATACACATACTTCCATTGCTATTGCTGATGCCATACGTGCCATCTCAACGCCAGCTGTGGAAGTTCATATTTCCAATGTTTTTCAGCGTGAATCTTATCGCCATCACTCTTATCTTTCTGAAGCTTGCAAAGGCTGTGTTATTGGTTTTGGCTTGGATTCATACCGTTTAGCAATAGAATCATTTTTATAATTTATGACAAAAGCAACGAAAATTGTAGCTACTATTAGCGACAAAAGATGTGAGGTAGAATTTATACAAGAACTGTATAAAGAGGGGATGAATGTAGTGAGAATGAACTCTGCTCACTTGGATAAAGGGGGTTTACAGAAAATTGTGACTAATGTGCGACAAGTCAGCAACCACATTGCGCTACTCGTAGATACAAAAGGACCAGAGGTGCGCACAACCATAGTAGAAAACGAAAGTATTGAACTAAAAATTGGTGATATAATTAAAATTCAAGGAAATCCTGAATTAATCACCCAAGCTGGAGAAATTTATGTCAACTATCCTCATTTTGTACGTGATTTACATGTAGGTGATGATATTTTAATTGATGATGGTGAAATTGAACTGAAAGTTGAATCTAAAACAGACGATCATCTATATTGCAAAGCACTCAATGATGGAGTTTTAGGGAGTAGAAAAAGCGTGAATGTGCCAGGTGTGCGCATCAATCTGCCCTCACTTACCAAAAAAGACATTGAATTTATAGATTATGCAATAGAATTAGACCTCGACTTTATTGCGCATTCTTTTGTTCGAAACAAACAAGATGTTATTGATATTCAAGCTATTTTGGATGAAAAAGGAAGTCCAATTAAAATCATTTCCAAAATTGAAAATCAAGAAGGTGTAGATAATATTGATGAAATTCTAGAGCATTCATATGGAATCATGATTGCTCGTGGTGATTTAGGTATTGAGGTACGACAAGAAAAAATTCCAGGTATTCAACGCCGTTTGATTCGTAAATGTGTTCAAGCGAAAAAGCCAGTTATCGTGGCAACTCAAATGCTACACAGCATGATTAAGCATCCTCGCCCTACCCGCGCTGAAGTTACGGATGTGGCTAATGCTATCTACTATCGCACGGATGCACTGATGCTTAGCGGCGAAACTGCCAATGGGAAATATCCAGTTGAATCGGTGCGTACAATGGCTGCAATTGTAAGAGAGGCTGAAAAAACGAAATTAATTGAAAATGATATTCCAATCAAAATCAGTAAAAATGATTTGACTTCTTTCTTGTGTAATGCTGCTGTAGATACCAGTGCAAAACTGGGTACTAAAGCGATTATTACAGATACTTATAGCGGTAAAACAGCTCGTTTTTTAGCAGCTTATAGAGGCACTATCCCTGTTTTAGCTATCTGCTATGTTGAGCG
>CAYVWK010000178.1:0-1459 GCA_964455235.1 uncultured Paludibacter sp. | reverse complement strand
AACTTCGACTAGATACATCTAAATGAGTTAGCATTATGTCTAACTCATTTTTTATAGTTCATCAATTACAAACAACATTTTACACAGATATCATTATGAGAAAAACGCTCGTAATTTTTGCTAGCTTATTACTATTAAGTCCTGTTTTCGCATTACAAACAATTCGCGGAAAAATCGTGGATGGAAAAACAGTTCAACCACTAGATTTTGTGAATGTTACCTTGCTGAAAGGATCCGATACAACTCCTACAACTGGTGTTATTTCAGATGAACAAGGGCAGTTTGAACTTCCTAAAGTGCCTAACGGGAATTATATATTGAAAATCAGCTTCGTGGGGTACAATACCATCGAGATGCCTATTCGTGTGACTGAAAATGACTTGAATATGGGGGTTATTAAGTTGATGGAAGATAGCAAAACCCTATCAGAAGTGGAGGTTGTGGCTCAAGGTACGCAAATGCGTTTCGAGATTGATAAGAAGGTGTTTTCTGTTGACCAAAATATCGCTGCTGCAGGGGGCTCTGCAACAGAAGTACTTCAAAATATTCCGTCAGTTGATGTAGATAATGAGGGGAACATCTCGCTGAGAAACAGCGAAAATGTAGAAGTGTGGATTAATGGTAAACCATCTGGTTTAACTGCTGAAAATCGTGCTCAAATCCTACAACAAATGCCCGCAGAAAGTCTCGAATCCGTAGAAATCATGACCAATCCTTCAGCCAAATTCAATCCTGAAGGTACAGCTGGTATCATCAATTTAGTGATGAAAAAAAACCGTAAAGCTGGGTATTATGGTAGTCTGTCTGCTGGTACTATGTGGTCGCAAGGCGCTTTGCCTGGCTATAATGTAGGTGCCAATCTCAACTTCAACAAAGGAAGATGGGACGCCTATGTGAATTTGGGCTATAGAAATATGAAGTTTTTTGGAGGAGGAAAATCGGATCGTTTTTCGTTTGATACGAATACCGCTGATACTATTTCTTTGTTAAGTCAAACAAATGATAGACTCTTTGGATATCAAAGTTTATTTATGAGGGCAGGTGCCGATTATCGTTTACATGACAACCATACAATCGGTATTTCTGGCTTTGGAATGACTGGACGCTCTGGCGGATACAGTGATATCAATTACAACCTCAATCATTATGTTGATAATGCTTTATCTAAAAATTATAATAGATATAATGAAAGTAATGGTGAACGACCAGGTTTAAATATCAATTTAGATTATAAATGGGATGTTGATAAGAAGGGGTCAAACTTGATGTCAAGCATCTCATATTCAACACATAAACGCCAGAGTGCAGAGTCGTATCTGCAAACAATGAACGCTGGTGTGGATACCACTTCTTATATCCTGCAAGATAATCAAGGTCAAAATACTTCCATTCAATTGAAAGTTGATTATACGCATAAATTTACTGAAAATGACCGCTTAGAAACAGGATGGCAAAGTAC
>CAYVWK010000177.1:1455-4108 GCA_964455235.1 uncultured Paludibacter sp. | reverse complement strand
AGTAACCAGTAACCAGCAACGAATTTCATTTATTTTTAGTACTTTTGCACCAATTTCGATTAAATTTTGAATATGCATATAGAACTTAGTGAACAGGAACAATTTAGACGTGATAGTCTGAATCGTTTACGTGAAATGGGGATAGACCCTTATCCCGCAGCTTTATATCCTGTAGATAGCTATTCTACTGATATTAAGGCTAGTTTTAAAGATGAAGATCCAGTAAAAAATGTTTGTATAGCGGGGCGCATCATGAGCCGCCGTATCATGGGTAAGGCGTCGTTTATGGAATTGATGGATGCGGAAGGTCGCATACAAGTGTATGTGAACCGCGACCATATCAGTACTGACGAACAGCCTGAAATGTATAATACCGTTTTCAAAAAACTGTTGGATATAGGTGATTTTGTGGGTATTAAAGGCTATATTTTCCGCACACAAATGGGTGAAATTTCCGTGCATGCGACGGAACTGACAGTGCTTGCAAAGGCTGTGAAACCGCTTCCTATCGTAAAATATAAAGATGGTGTGGCTTACGATTCTTTCGAAGACCCCGATCAACGGTATCGTCAGCGTTATGTGGATTTGGTTGTGAATGAGGGTATTAAAGAGACTTTCATCAAACGCACAAAGGTCTTCAACTCTATGCGCAATTATTTCAATGAACGCGGCTATTTAGAAGTGGAAACGCCTGTACTTCAATCGATTCCTGGTGGTGCTGCTGCTCGTCCGTTCGTTACACATCACAATGCGTTGGATATACCGATGTACCTTCGAATTGCGAATGAACTTTACCTCAAACGTCTGATTGTAGGTGGTTTTGATGGAGTGTATGAGTTCTCAAGAAACTTCAGAAATGAAGGTATGGACCGTACCCACAATCCTGAATTTACCGTGATGGAAATCTATGTGGCTTATAAAGACTACAATTGGATGATGGAAATGACGGAGAATATGATAGAGAAAATTGCGATGGATGTGAATGGTAGTACGGATATGCAATTTGGCAATCATACCATTTCATTTAAAGCACCTTTCAAACGCATAAGCATGATAGATGCGATTAAGGAACATACTGGCTTTGATATCAATGGCATGAATGAAGAGCAGTTGCGCGATGTGTGCAAACAGCTTCATGTTGAGACCGACAAGTCAATGGGTGTAGGTAAGTTAATTGATGAGATTTTCGGTGAAAAATGTGAGAAAAACTATATTCAGCCAACCTTCATCACGGATTATCCTATTGAGATGAGTCCGCTGTGTAAACGTCATCGCAATAATCCTGAACTAACCGAGCGTTTTGAGTTGATGATAAACGGTAAAGAGATAGCTAACTGCTACTCAGAGCTTAACGACCCAATCGACCAATTGGAGCGCTTCAAAGAGCAAATGGTGCTAGCTGAAAAGGGAGATGATGAAGCCATGTTAATTGATATGGATTTCGTGCGTTCTTTAGAATATGGTATGCCGCCAACAGCAGGTTTAGGCATCGGTATGGATAGGTTGGTGATGTTGATGACTGGTCAGCAGGCCATTCAGGAAGTGCTATTCTTTCCACAGATGAAACCAGAGCACAAACCAACTAAAGTTACTGAAACAATCGAATCAATCGAGAATAAAGAATAAAGCATTATGCCTTTAGCCGATCGGACTAGAATAGCAATTTTTGGAGGTGGTAGTTGGGCAACAGCTATTGCTAAAATTTTGCTTACCAATGTAAAAGAGATTACTTGGTACATGCGTAGGCAGGAGCAAATTGATGAGTTTATTCGCTTAGGAAAAAATCCATCCTACTTAACAGGGGTAAAATTTGATGTAGAGCAGATTCGTTTTACAAGCAATATTAATTTTGCTGTTGCAACTTCAGATATTTTGATTTTTGCAACTCCATCCCCTTTTTTAAAACTCCATCTCAAAAAGTTGAGACGAAAACTCAATAAGAAAGTCATAGTTTCAGCTATCAAAGGGATTGTTCCAGAAGACAACCTAATAGTGACGGATTTTTTCGAGCAACACTATCATGTCCCTAAGGATAATATTGTCATGTTGGCTGGTCCTTGCCATGCTGAAGAAGTTGCGCTGGAGCGTCTATCATACCTTACATTGGCATCCACTTCCCGTGATCGCGCTAAATCTATTGTTCAATATTTTGAAACCAGCTTCATCAAAGTATCTGTAAGTGAGGATATTATCGGCATGGAATACGCTTCTATCATGAAGAATATCTATTCCATAGCAGCAGGTATTTGTCATGGCTTAAAGTATGGTGATAATTTTCAATCGGTATTGATATCCAATGCAATACAAGAGACGAATCGGTTTTGCAGTGCCACAAGTCCGCTGCATAGAGATATCAGTCAGTCGGCTTATTTGGGCGATTTATTGGTGACTGCCTATTCAAAATTCAGTCGCAATCGCCTATTTGGGACTATGGTAGGGAAAGGCTACTCTGTAAAAACCGCTCAAATCGAGATGGAAATGATAGCAGAAGGCTATTACGCCACCAAATGCATCTACGAAATCAATCAAAAATATAAAGTTGACATGCCCATTGTGGATATGGTCTATGAAATATTATATAACCGAGCATCTCCTTTGCTGAAAGTGAGGGAGTTGACGGAGAAGCTGAAATGATGTTGCTGGTTACTGGTTG
>CAYVWK010000177.1:0-1355 GCA_964455235.1 uncultured Paludibacter sp. | reverse complement strand
ATTCAACAAAAATATGACACAAATCAAATTATCAATCGACAAAGCATACGGTTTTGTATCTAAAGATGCCGTTGCAAATTACAAAGATGCTGCAAATCAAGCGAATAAAGCTTTGCACGAAGGTACAGGAAAAGGAAACGACTTTTTGGGTTGGTTAAATCTTCCTTCTTCTATTGATGAGGCGCATTTAAGCGATATCGAGCAGACAGCTAAGATTTTACAAGAAAATTGTGAAGTGGTAGTTGTAGTAGGTATAGGTGGAAGTTATTTAGGTGCCAAAGCGGTTATAGATGCACTTTCTAATAGTTTCGACTGGCTACAAACTGAGCGCAAAACGCCTGTTATTGTGTATGCCGGTCAGAATATAGGTGAAGATTATCTTTACGAGCTTCAAGAGCTACTCAAAACTAAAAAGTTTGGTATCATCTCCATCTCCAAATCAGGAACTACCACCGAACCTGCATTAGCTTTTCGCCTGTTGAAAACGCAGCTGGAAGAGCAACAAGGCAAGGCAGCCGCACAAAAATTGATCGTTACCGTAACTGATAAGGCGCGCGGTGCATTACGTACTTTGGCCACCCAAGAGGGTTATAAAACCTACGTTATTGAAGATGATATAGGTGGTCGCTACTCCGTATTGTCGCCCGTTGGTTTATTGCCCATCGCTGTTGCTGGTTTTGATATTCGCAAATTGGTACAAGGTGCTGTAAACATGGAGACTACCTGCGGTTTAGATACTCCTTTTGAAGATAATCCAGCAGCTCAATATGCAGCAGTGCGTAATGAACTATATAAATCAGGAAAGAAAATTGAGATTTTGGTTAATTTCCATCCTAAATTACATTATGTTTCAGAATGGTGGAAACAACTTTATGGTGAAAGTGAAGGCAAAGACAATCTTGGAATTTTCCCTGCTGCAGTCGATTTTACAACCGATTTACACTCTATGGGACAGTGGATACAAGAAGGCGAAAGAACCATTTTCGAGACCGTTATTTCTGTAAAAGAAGCCAATCACACCGTTTTAGTACCAAGTGATGAAGCTAATTTAGATGGTTTGAATTTCTTAGCTGGCAAACGTGTGGATGAGGTCAACAAAATGGCTGAATTAGGTACTTTGCTCGCCCATATTGATGGTGGCGTTCCAAATTTAAAAATAGAACTTCCCAAATTAAACGAATACTATCTCGGTCAGCTCTTATATTTCTTTGAGAAAGCCTGTGGCATCAGCGGCTATATTTTAGGTGTCAACCCCTTCGACCAGCCTGGTGTAGAAGATTACAAACGCAATATGTTTGCGTTATTAGAGAAACCAGGATTTGAAAAAGAGACAGAGGCGATAAAGGCGAGGATTT
>CAYVWK010000176.1:0-4110 GCA_964455235.1 uncultured Paludibacter sp. | reverse complement strand
AACTTAACAAACTTGACAAACTTTCTCAACTCAATCAGCAAATCCATCCCCGCCGAGCATATTCAGACGGATTATATGCGTCGCTTGGCATGGGGTACAGATGCGGGCTTTTATCGCCTGATTCCGCAGATCGTTATTCACTCTCAGAACGAGGCTGAAATTCTGGCTATCATAAAGGCAGCGCAGGCTCATAAAGTACCTTTGACTTTTCGTGCGGCAGGTACGAGCTTGTCGGGTCAGGCTATTAGTGATTCTGTTTTGGTGATAGTCGCCAAAGGTTGGGAAAACTATATCATAGGCGAACATGCTGAATCTATTCGTTTGCAACCTGGTATCATCGGGCAGCGCGTCAATCAGATTCTCAAGCCTTATGGCAGGCGCTTCCCACCTGACCCAGCATCGGTAAAATCAGCTATGGTAGGCGGTATCGTGCAAAATAACGCTGCTGGCATGAGCTGCGGTGTGCATGAAAACAGCTATCGCATGATTAAAACGGCGAGGTTGGTGTTAGCGGATGGTACTGTGCTTGATACAGGTGATGAAGCAAGCAAAGAGGCTTTCCGTAAGTCGCACCCTCATTTCATTCAAAAAATTGAAGAACTGAGAGACCGTGCATGTGCAGATAAAAAGCTGTACGAGCGTATCAAGAAAAAATATACCATCAAAAATGTCACGGGACTAAATCTCTTGCCTTTGATAGAGTTTGATGATCCATTTGAGATTATCACGCGCTTAATCGTTGGCTCAGAAGGCACACTGGCTTTCTTGTCTGAAGTAGATATGAAAACGACGGTTGACCATGAATTTGAAGCCAACACCATGATATTTTTCGAGCATGCCCGCACTGCGAATGAATTGGTAATTGCCCTTCAAAAATCGCCTATACGTGCTATCGAGTTTTTTGATAGAAAGGCATTGAAGTCCGTCGAAGCTGAAAATCCAGATCTTCCGCTAAAAGATTTACCTGAAAAGGCAGCAGGTATGTTGCTCAAAATTGAGGCAGGCTCAGAACATGATTTGGCAGAACAAACGGCTGCTGTAACCAAAATTATTGCAGGCTTTAAAACCCTTTTCCCCGTTGAGTTTACTACGGATAAGGCTATTTCAAATAAGTATTGGACCATGCGTTCGGGCATCTTCCCTAAAGTAGGTGGTACACGCCCTGTCGGCACCACTTGCCTTATCGAGGATGTGGCTTTTCCTATCGAGCTTTTTGCGGATGCTATCGAGGATTTGCGCAAAATTTTAGACAGTAGCGGCTATGGCGAAGCGGTGATTTACGGTCACGCACTAGATGGCAACTACCACTTCATTCTCAATCAGTCTTTTGATACGGATGAAGCTGTCGCCCAGTACGAGAAGATGATGACGGATGTGGTGGATTTAGTCGTGGATAAGTATGATGGATCGCTGAAGGCAGAGCACGGCACAGGCCGAAACATGGCACCTTTCGTGCGACGTGAGTGGGGCGATGCGGCCTTCGAAATCATGCAAGAAATCAAACAGCTATTCGACCCTCAAAACATCTTCAACCCTGGCGTTATATTTAATGATGACCCAAAATGCTACCTCAAAAACATCAAACCGCTACCTGAAACGCATGAAATAATCGACAAATGTATTGAATGCGGTTTCTGTGAAGTGAATTGCTTGAGTTGGGGTTTTACGCTCTCTTCTCGTCAACGTATTGTGGTGCAGCGTGAAATCACGCGCCTCAAACAAACGGGCGAGAATCCCGAATTATTGAAGGAGTTGGAAAAAGATTATGTGTATGCAGGCGAACAAACCTGTGCTGGTGACGGTCTTTGCTCTACCTCTTGTCCAGTAAATATTGATGTGGGTGATTACACACGCTATTTACGCTCGCTCAACAACGAGCAGCACTCCATTAATCAGCATATTGGAAAGTGGAGTGCCGAGCATTTCGCTACAGTTAAATTCGGATTAAAAACAGCTTTAGTAGGTGCTAATGCTGCCCGTGCGGTTATAGGCAATCATAATGTGGATAAGTTGGGACGCGCTATGCATAAGGTTACAGGGAAGGCCATACCTTTGTGGACTTCTACCCTACCTAAAAAAGCACCTAAAATCAAATCCTTTATTCAGCCTAAATCAGACTTAAAAGTGGTGTATTTTCCTAGCTGCTTAAATCAGATGATGGGTAATTCCGCCAACGACCCTGAACCTGTTCCATTGAAACAGAAGATGGTATCCTTCCTGAATAAAGCAGGATATGAGGTGATTTTCCCTAAGAACATGAATAAACTGTGCTGCGGTACAATCTGGCATAGCAAAGGTTTGTTTGACATTGCAGATTTCAAGTCAAGTGAGCTAGAGCAATCCCTACTTGAAGCCAGTGAGAATGGTAAATACCCGGTGCTGTGCGACCAAAGTCCATGCTTACACCGCATGCGTGAGACCATGCCTAGTTTAGCACTCTACGAGCCTATTGAGTTTATTGACAAGTTCCTGGTTGATAGACTGATATTCGAACAAACCGATGAGCCTATTACGGTGCACACCACCTGTTCGAGCCGTTTAATGGGTCTAGATGAAAGCTTCATCCGCGTTGCCAAACTCTGTAGCTCCAAAGTATTGATACCCGCTGAAGTAGGTTGCTGCGGTTTCGCTGGTGACAAAGGCTTTTTCGTACCCGAAATCAACACCTACGCACTACGCAAACTGCCCAAGCAAGTCAGAGATTTTGGTGCAAAAGTCGGTTACAGCAACAGCCGCACCTGCGAAATCGGACTCAATACCAATACCGGCATTCCGTATATCTCGCTGGTATATTTGGTGGATAGGTGCACGAAAGCGAAAGGGTGATGTGCTGATATTTTACCGCATATGATGTTTAACCGCAAAAATACGCGAAATGACACAATTTTTTAAAATACACAAAACTGAGCTTCGTCATTTACCACTTCTCGATTCATAAGCTAAAAGCCAAGGGTAACATACAGGAATATAGCACATTGTCTCATTATTTACATTGGCATATTGGCACATTAGTCTCATCGGCACATCAAACTCATTCCCTCGTTTTCCTCTTCAGTTCAAAGTCGCGCCCCAAGTATTTTTCGCGAACAACGGGGTTAGCGGCGAGTTCTTCGGAGGTGCCTTGATAGAGAATGCGGCCTTCAAAAAGAAGGTAGGCGCGGTCGGTGATGCTGAGGGTTTCATCCACATTATGGTCGGTGATAAGGATACCGATGTTTTGGTCTTTTAGTTGCCAAACGATGTCCTGAATGTCTTGCACGGCAATTGGGTCAACGCCCGCAAAAGGCTCGTCGAGCATGATGAAGTCCGGCTCGATGGCAAGGCAGCGAGCTATCTCGGTGCGGCGACGTTCACCACCCGACAGTCTATCTCCAATATTATGGCGCACGTGCTCTAGATTAAATTCCGAAATCAATGTTTCCAATTTTTCACGCTGATATTCTTTGCTAAATTTGGTCATCTCTAGCACTGATTTGATGTTATCCTCCACAGACATCTTCCTAAAAACAGAAGCTTCTTGTGCTAAATAACCTATACCCCTTTGAGCCCTTTTATATACAGGATATTTTGTAATCTCCTCCTCATCCAGAAAAATCTTACCAGCATTAGGCGTCACCAAACCAGTTGTCATATAAAATGTAGTAGTTTTACCAGCACCGTTCGGTCCGAGCAAACCTACAATTTCTCCCTGACTAACATTGATGGATACATCGTTGACCACCATGCGTTTGCCATATCGCTTAAATAAATTTTCTGTACGTAAAATCATAATCGTTTATCTTCAAATGTTTGAATGATAGAGGTGAAATGCTATACACTTTGAATGAAAATATACATCAAAATCCTTACTGTTAAATCCCTGCAAAGTTAGTAAAAACTTTATAAGTTGATAAACAGATACGGCAACAATAATAATCAACTAAAAGCTAGCTTGTTAGAGCTTGATAATCAGGCACTTAACTAAATTTTTGATTCTCTGCATCAATCTTTCAATCAGCCATTCAAAACGATTTGCTATCCAACGTTGAGGATGGGTATTAATCATCACAATCGTATCGTCTTCACGCTGTGTTAGATAGTTGATAAGTTCAGAAGTAGTATGTACGCTAA
>CAYVWK010000175.1:0-4116 GCA_964455235.1 uncultured Paludibacter sp. | reverse complement strand
ATGGGTTTCAGAAGTCAAAGATCTTTTACATGGAAGTGTAGGGATGGTTCTAAATGCTAAAGGAAAAACGTGGTCTACTATCACGGATGAGCTTTGGAGATATATATTATTCAGCGAGTTTGTGTTTGACCTCCCAGAAAGTCTACCCCCCAGCCTGATAGATGTCCCACATGCCAATGATACTGCAAAACCTTTAATACAAGATATGTGCGAAAGTCTTCGAAGTGATCGCCGTACTCGCGATATTTATATTCAAAAGGCTGAAACAGTAGAACAGGTACTAAACTTGGCAGAAAATTGTAAAGAAATTGAGAATCTAGGCATGCGTGACACTTTTCCTTTCGAAGAGCGAACATTTTTAAACCAAACAGTAAAATTTCTGGTTGCTGGAAATATCGATGCTGCACGTGATATACTTTCCCGTCATTCAGAATCAGTTTGGATTGGTAAAGGAGAAAGCCAGGTCCAATGGGATTTTCTTCGCTCATCATTGAATCTGTTGGAAAAATGCCAAGATAACGAAAGGGCCCTAGGTGGTAATACTAAGTCAATGGAAGATCTCATAGATTTCTATGTTCGACAGTTCAGAGAAGTCGATCATAGTCATAGGGAATTTGAACAGGCTGCAAATGACGTGATTTGGCAGGATGATCAAGGGCTGATGACTCCTGTACTGGATTATGTTCGTAAGCAATACGGTAAGCTGTTGGAAAAGATTCAATTTAGTTTTACTAAACATCTTCAGAAAACAGGATGGCCGTTAATTGGACAATTATCAAATACAGATGTATTTGACAAAATAATAGCACCCAAACTTGAATTTAGTGGCAATAAAGTTGCGTTCATTATGGTAGATGCATTACGGTACGAACTAGGCGTAGAACTAGGGAAACAGTTATCTGAGGATGCACAGGTAGAAATTTCTCATGCAATGGTACAACTACCCAGTATTACTGTGGTTGGAATGGCTAGTTTACTTCCTGGTGCTTCAACTGACTTTCAACTGGTTAAAAAAGAATCAGGGTTTGTGCCATCTATTCAAGGAAAAGATGTAGGTAATGTAGCCCAACGGATGGAGCATATTCGTAAGAAATATGGAAATCGTTTCCAGGAAGATCGTCTCAATAAATTTTTAAAAAAGGAGGTTGAGATCTCTGCTGATACTGATTTGCTTGTTTTACGATCTGTAGAAATAGATACTTCCTTTGAAAGCAACCCTGATACAGCTCCAAATGAATTAGTAAATGCTTTGAAACGAATTCGTAGAGCTGTGCACACTTTAAGTAAGATTGGCTTTAACGAGGTGATTATTGCAACAGACCATGGATTTCTTATGAATACTCATGCTGGTCCTGGCGACACGTGCTCAAAGCTACCTGGAGATTGGATAAATATTCATGAACGGTCATTGCTAGGGAGTGGAGTTTCTGATGACAAGCATTTCTGCATTCAAGCAGAGAAAGCAGGAATCAAGGGGGATTTTCAGTTTTTTGCTGGTCCTTTGAGCTTGGCCTCATACAAAAGCGGGATACTATATTATCATGGAGGATGTTCTCTTCAAGAATGTATTGTTCCAGTGATACAGTTGAATTTTAATACCCAGCTCGCTCCGGAAGGTGATGATGTTTCGATTAAACTTAATTATAAGAATGGAGCAAAGCATATTACTACAAGATTGCCAGTTATCGAGATTTCTGCCAGCTCCCAGAGTTTGTTTTCTGTTGACAAAGACTACGAAGTCTTACTCGAAGCCCATAATAAGAAGGGCCAAATAGTTGGCGAAGCAAAACGAGGAGGGGTTGTTGGGGCTTCAACAGGGACACTTTCCCTACTTGCCGGTGAAAGAGTGCAGGTTACTATAAAAATGAGTCTAGATTTTGAAGGAAAGTTTACGATCAAAGCTTTTAATCCAACGACGATGACAGTCTATGATCAGCTAGATTTAGTCACAGACTACACGGTATAAAGAATGGATGCATTAGATAAAAAAATTAATTCAGTTTTCGGAGGTAAGGTTGTTAGAAAAGATCTCCTCCACCGTATTAAGAAAGGAACAAATGTTCCAACGTTCGTTCTCGAATTCCTATTGGCCCGTTATTGTGCAAGTGATGATCCTGCTGAGATTCAAGCGGGGTTAGAGGCTGTGTTAGAAACATTGAATGATAATTATGTCCGACCTAACGAAGCGAATAAAGCTCAGTCTAAGGTTGCTACTAAGGGTAGTTATCGATTTATAGATAAGGTCCATGTAAATTATATTGAGAAAGATCGACGCCACTGGGCTGCATTGGAAAACTTTGATTCAAGAAAGGTCGCCATCAGTGAAAAGTTCTATCGTGATAACGACAGGCTCCTTCAGGGAGGGTTATGGTCAGAAGTTACTATTTCGTACAATGAAATAGAAGATGATGACTATGCATTCTATGTTGAGGATTTAAGACCCATCCAACTTAGTCGGTTCAATTTTGAGCAATATTGTGAGAGTCGGGGAGAGTTTAGTAGAGATGAATGGATGGATATTATTCTCAGATCGGTGGGATTAGAACCAAAGAAATTATCACATCGTGTAAAGTTGCATTTTATTGCACGACTCTTGCCATTGGTTGAGCCTAACTATAATTTTATCGAATTAGGCCCTCGTGGAACTGGAAAATCTTATTTCTTCAGTGAATTCTCCCCATACTCAACTCTGATTAGTGGCGGGCAAGCAACAAAGGCAACCCTTTTCTATAATAACCAAAGAAAGAAGATAGGTCTTGTTGGTTTTTGGGATGTTGTTGCCTTTGATGAAGTCGGTGGTATAAAAATTAAAGACCAAGATACCATTCAAATAATGAAAGACTTTATGGCAAATGGACGATTTTCAAGAGGTGTTGAAGTCATTGCTGATGCTTCTTTGGCGTTTGTTGGGAATCTAGATCTTTCGGTTAATCAAATAGTTAATTCAGAAGTGTTTGACTTATTTCAACCACTACCAAAAGAATTTGACCTGGCAGTGATGGACCGTTTTGCTCTTTATTTACCAGGATGGGAGATGCCTAAAAATAGTAGTGAATTCTTAACAAGCAATTATGGATTTATAACGGACTATCTGGCGGAGGCTTTTCATTATCAATTAAAACATACCAATAGGTATGAAGAGGTAAACAATCGTATCAGATTAGGAAAGTCAGTTGAAGGAAGAGATGAAAAGGGTATTAAGAAGACTATTGCAGGATTTTTAAAGATTCTCCATCCCTCAGGATCTCCGACTAATGAAGAATTTGAAGAGTACGTAGAATATGCAATTGAAGGAAGAAGACGCGTAAAAGAGCAAATGAATAAACGAAAATCTGATGATGAGTTTGCGATGATTAACTTATCGTATTTCAACAGCAAAGGAGATGAGAAGGTAGTATTCTGTACTGAATCAAAAACTGCCTCTGCGACCCAAGGCCCAAATAGGCGTAATATCCATGAAGGTCAACCTCTACCAATAGAAAATTTGAATATTAAGCAAATCGAAAAACAACCAAAAGTTCACCTAGACCCTTCTGAAGAATCTGTTATTGAAACCATACTTGAAGAAAATGGAGAACTGAAAGAGCAGCATCTTACTATCCATTATGGCGCAATAGGATACAGTTATGAGTCTATCATGGGTGATTATTTGGTTGGAGCTAAATCTGTTGAAATTGATGACCCTTACCTGCGCCTTCCTCACCAGATTCAAAATTTTGTACGATTTTGTGAAGCTGTGGTAAAGAATCCAACTATAAGAACTATCAAATTATCAACAACGTACGATGAAAGAACCGATGTGAAAGAAATGTCTGATTATTTAAGTGATGTACAACAGAGTCTGCTTGAAATGGATATTAAACTTGATATTGACATAAATGAACGCTTACATGATCGGGAGATTCGTATTGACAATGGGTGGACTATCAAGATTGGAAGAGGGTTGGATATGTACCAAAAGCCTGACTCATGGTATGGAATTGGAGCGAATGACCTTAGTTTGAGAAAATGTCTAGAGACTAAAATAGATATCTTCAAACGGTGATGCTATCTAATACGAATGATAATAAAATTATATCAAGACCTTACCATGTATATTCACAGAAGGTTTTTACT
>CAYVWK010000174.1:0-4133 GCA_964455235.1 uncultured Paludibacter sp. | reverse complement strand
CCTCCATTGCTGCGCAATGTCGGGAGGACGACATGCAGTGGGATGGAGAATACCCTACAATATCGGGAATTCCTTATAAAACTTGAGATAGCTTACAAGCTCTTTTACAAGCTGATTACGAACAAATGTCTTCATATCTTCATCAACTAATTCACCTAAACCATCAAGAATTTTATGCTGACTCATATTTTCAAGCTGATTAATGCACAGTTGAATATATTCTGATAACACCATGCCAGTTCGGAGCTCAACGATTTCTGCATTAATAGGCGTCTTATTTTGAAGGAAGAACCATGTATCAAAAATATCACGATTGATTATGGATGAACGATCTAGTAATGCACACAGCTTGTGCGCAAACATATCTGCTTGCCGCATTACATGTATATTTACACCGAATAAATTCTTTATTTCATAACTATCCCCATAATCACGATTGGAAACCTCAACTTTCAATTTCCGTTCTCCAAAACCATAATCTAACACACAAATAATTCCGTAATGTTTGACGGCTTCATCATGTATTTTCCCATACTTTAAAATAATATCTCTAAGTTTTGGATACACCTCATCTTCCCTACTTTTATCTAATAGATTGAAATCTAAATCAACAGAAAATCTAGGTAAATCATAAAAGAACATCAATGCCGTACCTCCTTTAAATCCTAAAAGAGTATTGAGCGTTTTATCTTCAAAAATATCCTTTAAAATCTGAAACAGATATATCTTATGTTTATTTCTATCAAACATTTTCTAGCAGTTTTAATGCCCTTACCTCAAGTGCCACAGATTGATAAATTGGTATGATTTTCTTTACCATATCCTTATCGAGAGGATGAAGATTATCACAATAAAAATTTTTATTCAAATATAAAATATCCAACCATGCTCGTTCGGGTGTGGCTATATTAATATTGTTTTCTTGTTTAATTCCGTTAGCATTAAGCATGATTTCGGGCTTAATCCTTCTGTATGAGTACCTCTTATTATCCACTTCAACTTGACGTGAAAGATAACTGACATTCGTGATGGTTCTATCATATTGAAAAACAATCCCTGCCTGCTGTAGCACATACTCTAACGAGACATAAGAAGGAGTGTATAAGAGATTTGCAAATTCCAAGGGATTGTATTCCACCTTCGCATATATGCCTCGCCTCAAGGTTTTTAATCGCTTGGTTGAGACATAATAATTCAATCTGTCGCTTAGGTATTTCGCATTTAATTCTGGAAACAGCATAGCCACATCCGACAATTTGAAAACCGTCGCTGCTTGTTGATATAAGTTTAATATAAAATCTCTGCTCTTCATTCTTAAACTACTAAAGGGGATTTATACTGATAACAGTGCACAAAGATAGTGGTTTGTTTGGGAATGAAGAAATGAATATTAATTGTTAATGGTAAATTATTAATTATTAATGATTAATGATCAAGCTAATAGCTGCAAGAGGTTTCTTCACCAGATCCCTCCATTGCTGCGCAATGTCGGGAGGACGATATGCAGTAGGATGGTGAATACCGCCGCCCCACCATTTTCAAAATAATATGAAGTCGTTTGGCGGCGGTGTGTTAAACTCTCTGACAGCCTGGGTCTTCCTGAACGAGCCTTAGCGAGTGAAGGATCTGGTGAAAATACCCCTTGCGATCGTCACTCCAAATTCCTCCTTACTTTCTGCAAAAACCCCTGCATCGCTGCTGTGTCTTTTTTGTCGATGATGTCTAACAGGGTTTTGAGTTCTGCGCGTATATTGTTGACTTGCTCGGGCGTATACGGGTTGAAGAGGATTTCTGAGAGTAGATAATCGTCTTCTGAGAGTAAACCTTTGGCTATATCCATATGTCTTTTGAAGGTGGTTCCTGGGGCTTCTTGGGGCTTCATTACGGAAGCAAAAACCAAGGTGGAAGCGAAGGGAATAGACAGCGAATAGGCTATGGTTTGATCGTGCTCCTCAAAGCTATACTCAAAAATATTCAGACGTAAAGAGCCATATAAATCTTTGAAAAAAGCTTTACCCATGTGGTCAGATTCGGAAATGATGATGGCACTTTGGGTGCTTAAATTATCTAAAGTGGCGAAGGTTGGTCCGAACATCGGATGCGTAGAAACATAGCGCATACCTGATTGCTCGTAGAAGTCTTGCAGACCCACTTTTACGGATGCAATATCAGAGATAATACAGTTCTTAGGGATATAAGGAAGCACCTTTTGAAAAGCATCTATGGTGTATTTGAGGGTAACGCAATTGATGACTAATTCGGGCTCAAATTCCTGAATTTGCTCGTATTCTGTAAAACGCAGCGTATTAAAAACAAAACGCAAACGCTTCATATCTGTATCGAAAAGTGCTACTTCGTGCTGAAAACATAATACGTCTGTTAAGAATGTGCCCATTTTACCAGCACCTAAAATCAATATTTTCATCTCTATATTATATAAATAGTAAAAACCTAAATCTTAAATTCACGCTGAAATTGCTTGCTCTTTATGCCTTATCTTATCTTCCCACAACACCCACATCAGAAATATGACACCATAAAAAGCATACTTAAAAAACTGCTCATGCCAAAAATCAAAACTTTGTGGATGGTATTTGATAATTGCTACAATAGCTGCTATCCTAAAAATATTAAAGAGATAGACAACGACTAATCCTGCTGGTATATACCACATTTTTTTCAATATAGGTCCTGCTGCAAAGGCAATTATACAGAAGAAAATATAGGCTTGCTTCAAACCTGTGCACGCCCATACAATGCGCACTGCAATACCATTACCATGACTAAGCACATTCTTAGCTATATCATATTTCAAATCATAGCCAAAAAAAGATAGAATGTGATATACAATCCAAGCTACATGATCGGCCATTGCATTAAAAATAATGGAGATATTCATGCCGAAGAAGGCTACCACATCATCCGACTCATCTCCTAAAACAGTGAATTTCCAAAAAAAATGTGAGATAAACAACACCACAAAAAAGAGGATAACTCCTTTATATGGAAGGAGTTTCGATGGAAATTTTATTTTTTTCTTATTGATGTGCATATCCTTATTTTAATTCATTTTGCAAACGAGCATAAGGCACTGTCCCAAAATCACAAAACTGCTGCTCTAAATACTTGTAATAACCTGTAATAGCGACCATTGCTGCATTATCAGTAGTAAAAGCAAAAGGCGGTATATACACCTCCCAACCTTCTTCCTCACCCATTTTCAGCATAGCATTTCGCAATCCTGAATTAGCTGAAACACCGCCAGCAACAGCTATTTGCTTGATGTCTAAATCTTTAGCAGCCTGGTTCAATTTCTTCAACAAAATATCCACTATGGTTGTTTGCAAGGAAGCACTTAAATCTTCTCTATTTTCTTCAATAAACTGTGGATTTTCTTTCAGCTTATCACGCAACAAATATAGGAAAGATGTTTTTAAACCGCTGAAACTATAGTCATAATTTTCAATATTGGGTTTTGAAAGCTTGAAGGCTTGGGGATTTCCTGTTTGTGCCAAGCGATCGATATGCGGACCACCAGGATAAGGTAAACCCATGATTTTCGCGCACTTATCGAAAGCTTCACCAGCAGCATCGTCGATAGTGCGACCAATAATCTCCATATCTAAATGCGAGCGCACCACGATAATTTGTGAATTTCCACCCGAAACCAACAGGCAGAGGAAGGGAAATTCAGGCATCTTTTCATCCGCTTGATTTTGACTGATAAAATGTGCTAAAACATGCGCTTGCAGGTGATTCACCTCTATCATGGGGATATGTAAAGCCTGCGAAAGTCCTTTAGCAAAGGAAACACCTACTAGCAAAGAGCCTAATAATCCTGGTCCGCGCGTAAAAGCAATAGCTGACAAATCCGACTTGGAAATGCCCGCTTTGCGGATAGCTTCATGTATCACAGGGATGATATTTTGCTGATGCGCACGCGATGCTAATTCGGGCACCACACCCCCATAACTCTCGTGCACAGCCTGCCCTGCAATCACATTGGAGAGCAATACATTATTTTTGATAACCGCAGCAGAAGTATCATCACAAGAGGATTCTATCCCCAAAATATAAATATCACGCATAGTGTCAATCGAATCAAATTAAAAAGTCACATATTCACCACGTTT
>CAYVWK010000173.1:1940-4152 GCA_964455235.1 uncultured Paludibacter sp. | reverse complement strand
ATAATTAAAGAATTCCTCTCTCAACAAAATCTTTCTTTGTATATTTGCCAATGTTTGTCAAATCATAATAAAAAGTAAATTAAAATCACTTTCAATTGCCTAACAGTATATTAAGAGGATATGTGCTAACACATGTTGACTCTCATCAAAAACACAAAATGCAGAAATGTTAGCCGACAAACTAACTTACGAAATTGAAAACAGAGATTTCATACTAACAATAAAAGAATAATTAGTAAGAAAACACATAAATAGTGAGTGAAGTAAATGAAATAATACAAAAAGCGGTACCCCTTGAAACAGAAGTAAAAAAATTCGCTGAAGGACTACCTTATTGGGCAAAGTTTCTCGCGGAGAAAATTTTTTCTGGCAACGTTATTTCTGAAAACGACATTGATACTTCGTATTCTTATTTACTTGAACAATTAAAACTCAAAGACGAAACAGAACAACCCGAAATCTCTATTGATTACAATGCCGAAAATTCGGGAAGCTATAAATCTGATTTACTTCTTACTAAACTTGAAGATGTTGAAGGTGTAAATGCCTTAGCGGAAAATCAAACAATTGAATTTAGTTCGAATTTGACTATTATATATGGTGCAAACGGTTCTGGAAAATCAGGCTATGTGAGACTCATGAAGCAGGTATTTTACTCAAAAGCGCCAGAAGAAATTTTGCAAAATGTACATCTTGAAAATGGACATAAAGAAATTAATGCAAATTTTACTTTTAAATCAAATAATAATGAATATGTTTTAAGGTTTTCCGATACATACAACACAGAGTTTGAACAGTTTGCCGTATTTGACGGAAAAGGATTATTAAAACAACTTGCAGAAAAAAACGAATTTGAATTTAGACCAGCAGGATTAAGTTTCTTTGCTGATTACACAGACGCAATTGCTCGTGTTGAGCAGAAATTAAATGCTGAAATTCAAACCAAGCAAACAGGATATACAGCAAACGATTTATCGGCTTTATTTGATGGTGATTCAGAAATAAAGACGTTTATTCAAAATTTAAGTGCTAAAACAAGCATTGATGATTTAAGAAAATACAGTCCTTTTTCTGACGAAGATAAAACCAAAAAAGAAGCAACACAGAAACAATATGACGAACTTCTTTTGGCATCCAAAGGAAAAGAGAAAGAAATCAAAACGCTTGAAGGCATTAAAAGTTTATTGGCTCAAAATAAACAAGCGATTGAAAAACTAAATCAATTTTTCACAACTGAAACTATTGAAAAAGCAAAAACTGCAATTTCGGATTGTGTAACAAAAGAAACGACAGCAAAATCTGAAGGCATTGAAAATTTTAAAACCGATAAAATTGAAAACGTCGGAACAACGGAATGGAAAAATTTTATCGTTTCTGCCGAAGAATTTGCGAAAACACAAAAAGCGGAAAATGTAGTTTATCCCGAAAATGGCGACAACTGTTTGCTTTGCCAACAGCCGCTTTCAGACGAAGCCCAAAAGCTAATTTCAAGTTATTGGACTTTTATAAAAAGTGTTGCGGAACAAAACGCAAAACAAGCACAAGAAAAACTTGATGAAATAAAAAAGAAATACGAGGATTTAACCTTTGATTTGTTCCCACAAGACAATACACTTACAGTTTGGCTGACCGAAAAATATCCAAACGAATTAGAAACATTAAAGCAAAAACTTTCAGAACAGAAAACTCTTGCTCAAAACATTGTTGCTGATATTCAAAGTAAAACGGACAATACAAAGGTAGAATTACAAATAAGTTTTGAACAACATACAATAATAGACAAAGCGATTGATGATTCTATTAAACTACTAAGAGAAGATGAGCAAAGTAAGGAATTAGAAAGATTGCAGAATGCAAAAACACTTTTAGAGCACAAAGAAAAGTTCAATACACATTTTTCAAAGTTTGAAACCTTTGTAAATAATCAAGTTTGGATTAAAAAAGCAGAAAAGGCTAATTTTAGAAAAACAAAAACGGACGTAACTAATACAGAAAAATTATTGTCGGACAAGTACTTCAACCAAAAATATATTGATGCTTTTAATAAGGAATGTCAAAAACTAAATGGAAATTTTGATATTAATATCAATCACACAGGTTCAGCAGGAAAATCCTATAGACAACTCAAACTAAAAGGAAAAAATCCTAATGCTGTTTTGAGTGAGGGCGAACAAAAAGTAATTGCTATTGCTGATTTTCTTGCAGAAATGCA
>CAYVWK010000173.1:0-1840 GCA_964455235.1 uncultured Paludibacter sp. | reverse complement strand
TGAGTGAGGGCGAACAAAAAGTAATTGCTATTGCTGATTTTCTTGCAGAAATGCAATTATCCGAAGTAAACAAAGGAATTGTTTTTGACGACCCTGTTACTTCGTTGGACGAAAAACGAAAAAGTGAAATTGCTGAACGACTTACAAAAGAAGCGTTGAAAAAACAAGTAATCATTTTTACACACGATTTGGTTTTTGTTTCTTCTTTAATCGGACATTGCAAAGACAGTAATACTACAAATGATTGTCATTGGATTGAAAATGTAGGAGGAAGCCAACCAGGAACAATATGGCTCAGAAATACACCATCGTTTGAAAAAGATTACAAAACATCAGGTAAAGCACAAGGATATTACGATGATGCAAAAAAATCCGCACCTGAACAAAGAGAGGATAAAATCAAAAACGGTTTTGCAGCTTTAAGAACAAGCTATGAAACACAAGTGGTTTTTGGGCTTTTCAAAGGAGTTGTTCAACGCTTTGAGGAAAGAGTAAGTGTTGATAGTCTGAAAAGTGTATTTTTCACTACAGAAGTAAGAGACGAAATATTAGATAGCTTTTATCAGTGTTGTCGCTATATGGAAGGACATTCTCATAGCGATAAATATGCTTACAAAAAACCTGAATTGGATAACTTGAACGAAGAAATTCAACGCTTTAATGCAATCAAAAAGAAGATTACCGATTTAAAAGAAATTAAAAACGAACAGAAGAATTAACGATATGCCAACACTTCATTTCAAAGGAAAAACATTTGTGCAAAACCACCATTTGGCGGTAAAGTACCACCAACTTGTGCCAAAGGCAGAATACAGCCTTACGGACAAAGTGTCTTTGCACGATAACCTGATTGTACAAGGCGACAACCTAAAAGCATTAAAGGCACTTTTGCCTACTTATGCAGGAAAAGTAAAGTGCATTTATATAGACCCACCCTACAACACAGGAAACGAAAATTGGGTGTACAACGATAATGTAAACAGCCCGATGATAAAAGAATGGTTGGGCAGTGTGGTGGACAAAGAAGATATGACACGCCACGACAAATGGCTTTGCCTGATGATGCCACGTTTAAAACTTTTGCGTGAATTATTGAGCGAGGACGGAGCGATTTTTATTTCCATTGACGATAATGAAGTAGGTAATCTAAGAGTTTTACTTGATGAAACTTTTGGTGAAGACAATTTTATTGCTCAAACAATTTGGCAACATAGTGTTCAACCCAAAGGCTATTCAGGTAAATTCTCTGTTCATCATAATTACACTCTGATATATCAAAAATCTGAATATTTTAATCTTGGCGATTTGGAACGGACAGAAGAACACAATGTGAATTATTCTAATCCCGACAATGACCCAAATGGAGAATGGCGGTCTGGCGATGTTAGAAACGCATTATATAGACCTAATTTGATTTATGATATAAAAACACCCTCAGGAAAAATAATAACACCTCCAAAAAACGGTTGGCGATGGAGCAAAGAAACAGTTGAGAAAAAAATATCTACTGGAGAAATTATTTTTAGCGAAGATGAGACCCGAATAATTAGAAAAATATATCTCAAAAATCTAAATGGTAGAACGCCTGAAACCGTTTGGTTTGGTAAAGATTTTGGCACAACAAGAGATGCGGCACAATCATTAAAAGAAATCTTTGGAGATAAAGACATTTTTGCAACGCCCAAACCTGTTGAGTTAATTAAGAAAATTATTCAGCTTTCAACGGAAGAAGATGATATCATTCTCGACAGCTTCGCAGGTTCGGGAACAACTGCACACGCAGTATTAGAACTCAACAAAGAAGACGGAGGCAACCGAAAATTTATTTTGGTGGAGCAGG
>CAYVWK010000172.1:0-4172 GCA_964455235.1 uncultured Paludibacter sp. | reverse complement strand
ATACCTCCTTAAGATATTTATTTTCTAGCATATTAAACAATCTAGATATCTTAATATTACATCTAGATTTCTATTCATTCCTATAGTTAAAGGTTTCTCTTAAATATAACTATTTGATAATAGACTCATTAAGGGCATCAATTGAAGTTCTCAATCCAGCCTCTACCGACATGGTAAGATCTTCCATTTCTAGGGAAACAACCCCATCATATCCTACCATTTTTAGAACAGAGAAAAACTCTTTCCACCATTGAATATTTTGGCCACAACCAATAGCAACATAATTCCAACTTCTATCTGCATATTCTGTGACAGGTTTGTATTCTTGTAGTCCATTAATATTGGAAAGTCCTCTTTCAATACGAGCATCTTTCCCATGAACATGGTATATTGCATTTCCCAATGCTCTTGCTGCAGCTATAGGATCTGCTCCAAGAATTATCATATGAGAAGGATCTAGGTTTATTCCAATAGTATCTCCAACAGCATTTCGAAGTCTAAGCAGAGTTTCAACATTATAAACCAACTGACTTGGGAACTCTTCAATTGCAATCTGTTCTACACCATGTTTTTTGGCATGAGCTACAAAGTTCTTCCACCAAGGTATTGCAACCTGATTCCATTGGTAATTTATTACTTCTGGCATGTAATCAGGCCATGAAATTGTTGAAGTAATCCAGTTTGGAGTTACATCTCCTGGTGCGCCACCAGGTAAGCCTGACATCATAACTACTTTTTTGACTCCTAGTTTGCCAGCCAGTTCTACTGTAGCATAAGAACTTTTTGTATGAGATTCTCCAAGTTTCCCTGGAGCAAGAGGATTCCCCGAGCAGTTTAATGCTGAAATTTCCATATTTCTCTTTGTAAGTTCAGATTTGAATTGTTTAAGTTTTGCTGTATCAGCTAATAATTCGATGGTATTCACATGGGGACATGAAGCCCATCCTCCAGCAGTCATTTCAACATAACTTATTCCATACCCTTTAACTTTATCCAGCATTTCTGTGAAGCTAAGGTTACCTAATACGTCTGTGCATAATCCTAATTTCATAATGATTTCCTTCTTGTTTTTTAAATTTTATATCCTAACAAATCGCAGTCTACGTTAGTAAGTAAATAGTAAAGCATATTTATGAATAATTGACCCAAATACTTCCAGCGTCTGCCGATTTTACACAATGCTCGATCCATTTCACGCCATCGATACCAGCATCGATATCAGGGAACACAAGTTCCTTTAAACCTTTTTCATCACCTTTGTTTTTTAGGTCAATAGCTCTAGCAAAGCGAAGATAAATGTTTGCCCACGATTCTAGTAATCCTTCTGCATGGTAGGCTCCAAGTCGTTCATCAGCATTTGCTTCATCATACAGGTAAGGCATTGCGCGAATCATTGTTTGTATTGGTTTTCCTTGCATTTCTACAATGAGCTCATTTGGTTGGTTATCTCGCCACTCAATACTTCCTAATGACCCAACAATTCTTATCCTATGCCCATTCATACACCCTGCGTTTACAGCAGATGTCCACATTCGTCCTACAGCTCCATTATTATAATGCATAAGTACATATGCATTATCTTCTAGAGGTTTTCGATTTTCTATAAAGCTTTGTCTGTCACATAGCAATTTCTCAATTTTTAAATGGGGACAAATAAGTTGAGACATATAGTAAGTATGGGTTGATAAATCTCCAAGTACAAATGAAGGACCCGCTATCTCAGGATTCATTCTCCATATCTTTCCATTATCTTCATTAAAAGCACCATGCGTATATTGTAATTCAACCATTCTCACTTCACCAATATCTTTATTAAGTACCATTTGACGCATCTGGAGCATGAGTGGGTGTCCACTAAACCCATAGGTAACACCAACAATAAGATTATTAGATTCTGCAATATTTTTTAGAATAAGACCTTCTTGACTAGTAAAAAATAATGGTTTTTCACAGATAACATGAAGTCCAGCCTCTAACGCAGCTTTTGCAATTGAGTAATGAGTGTTGTTTGGCGTTGCAATAGAGACCACTTCAATGCCATCCTTTCTTGCTGTTTCTTTCTTAAACATAGTCTGATAATCTGGATAAATCCGATCTTTATCAATATTCAAATTCGTCCCAAAACTAACACTTCGTTCAAAATCAATATCAAATGCTCCTGCTAAAAGAGTGAAAGCAGTGTTATCTTTTAAAGCTCCTGATCGATGTTTGTATCCAACACCACCGGTTCTTCCACCTCCTACCATGCCCCAACGAAATGGCCTTTCAATTAATTTTTCTCCGTTTATCATAATTAACTCCTTTTTTTTGACATATAAAGATATTTTTCATACTGAATCACTTTTGAATCAATATGTATTTTTTCCAAATATTTAAAGCATAATGCAATTGTCAGACATTCTGAATATTAGTCTACTATCATAAATACTATAAGTCAATAAAAAAGTATTTTTTATATTTGCTGTAATTTTGCTATGTCGATTCATTTTTGATTCATATAATTCATGAAGTAATATTAAGATTTAAGAGCAGTATGCTATTGAATGGATAAAAATTTTAAAAAAAATATCATTTAAATTGTTAGGGAAGTCATTATAAACTTAGTGTAATTAGTGAAAGAGAAGTAAAAATAGCGTTATAGTTATAGCTAAAGACTGCCCTAGTTGTGTCAGTGAAAGGAAAGGCCAATGAGTAGTATTTGTCTCTTATACACTTAGAAATATGTCAAGTCTTTCCTTCTTTAGCCTTTTGCAATGTTAACTTTCCTGTTTGGTAAATGAATTTAAATTGACAGTAGGAAGTTCGTGGCTTGTAGGAAATACTTGGAGTCCTAATAATGCTTGAGTACGTTCAAAGTGTTCCCAATGGCGTTTCATTGCCCTGTCAGCAGGTTGCGTTTCAATAGATTTTAGTATTTGATTATGATCATCAGCTACTGTGTTGAGATTACCAATTATATCATATGTTAATTTGATTTCGTTTTTAAGGAATGAGTTTAGTGTATTATACATATCGATAAATAGCTTGTTTTCTCCTGCCTTAATAATGATTTTGTGAAATGAGAAATCAGCTAAGACCATTTGTTCTCTGTCATCTGTTTCCACAATTTCATACATCTCTCTTACTATGTTGCGTAAATCATCAAGGCTTTGTATTGCTTCAGGGGTTTTAATTTGTAAGTTTGTCAAAAACTTTCTAATTGAAATGTATTCTATAGCTTTGCGTAGTTCGTACACATCCTCCATATCATCTTTACCTAAAACAAGAGCCCATGTGATAGCTTCCAGGGAGATATTGGCTCTTTCTTGAATAAATGTGCCTTTTGCTGCTTTTGATTCAACAACTCCTAGGTACTGAAAAACTTTGAGAGCTTCTCTTATGGACGATCGACCTACTTGAAACATTTCTGATAATTCTTGTTCGGTGGGAAGCCGATCTCCCGGCTTGTAGACACCAGAAGCTATAAGGTCTTTAACTCTTTCCATAATCTGTCCTACTACTGTATTTTTTTGTATAGGGTCTTGAGCTAGAGTGTGCTTATTAGAAGCTTTATTCATGCGTATATCTCCAGTGCCAACTATTAACTATAATTGACTTTAGTTATTGTGTAATAATGCTAATTAAATGCCAGAAAATCAATGTCTGACAATAGCATAATACCATAAAAAATAATAAATTGCAGTAAAAACTTTTATTTTTAATAAAATCAAAGATAAATGTTAAACCCGTATAAATATTATTAGAATACATGCTAAGAATAATAAATAGTTTCTGCGCACTTAATGTACCACTTTCCAATTTTTACATAGAATTTAGACATTTTGAAGCCTTATAGATGTGAGTTATTGCTTAATATTCTTTTTATCGTCCGCTTACTTAATTTAAGTTTCACTGGAGCTCTATATATAGAACTCTTTCCACTACAAACATCCCTTATCTCTTGAATAGGGTCATGATCACAATGCATGCTGTAACTGCCTAAATAATAGGGTGGGTTAGTTCTTGGGATTGAAGACTTTGGGAACAAACCCTTATTTTTTTTGAGAACCTCCTATATTTAAAATTCCCAAATATATTCCTAAAACAAACTCTCCTTTCCATGTCTACGTTACCCACTCTAGACAATATGAAGTGACCTCCCAGTTTGCAAATCGCGGATTCACCGTGCATAC
>CAYVWK010000171.1:0-4200 GCA_964455235.1 uncultured Paludibacter sp. | reverse complement strand
TCTGCCCAAGGCAAGTATTTCGACCAGTTTCGCTCGTTTAAACCATGCAAAAGTAAAATAGCCTCATCATGTTTTTGCACATGCGAAGGCACAAAAACTGGGTATTCAAAAACCTGATTTTCAGCTATATCATCCGAAGTAATAAAGGTATTTTCTTCTCCAGAAACGCCTGTAAAGGAGCGTTGACTCTTAAACGGATAAAAGCGAATTTCAATTTTCTGTTTATCAATATGGGTATTTTGCCCTAATTGAAACTGAGCTGAGAGCGCTTGGTAACGTGATAAATGTGAAGTCATGTTTTTTTGTTTGCAAAGAACGACTTTCAAGATAGAGCTCTCAAAAAAATGAGGAATTTACCGATTGAAAGGGATAAAAATGACAATAATGGGGTAAAAATCTACAAAGAGGGACTAAAAAATCAACTATAAATTTCAATTAATTGTGTGTTTGCACATAAAAAATTACCTTTGCGTGCAATAATAATACACACAGTGGAAAAGAAAATACCCTTCTATCTTATCGAAAAGCGTAATACTACGCATATGATATTATTCACAGCAATATTCGCATTGCTGTTTATTAATATCTTCCAGCCTTTTGGATCAAGAGATTGGTATCAGGGTATATCCGATTTTAAGTATTTCTTCTTTTCTAGTCTAATAATACTAACAGGAATGTTGGTGGTGGTGATAAGTCGGGTTTCACTCGGATTATACTCCAAAAAACATGATGTATATACCTTACAATACCTTATGTGTATTATTGCTGAAATTACTGCTATGTCGCTGTTTTACGCACTTTTCTCTCGCTATTTTCCTGAAGGAGGCAAGGATCGCGACTTCTTTCATCTACTCAAACAATCAACCATCAATACGAGTCTAGTTCTGTTGCTTCCTTATGTTATGTCAATGTTGTTTTTTTCTTGGAAGGATAAAAATCGCTTATTGAAAGAGCAAGCAACGCATGAAAATAGCACAATGCCCAATCCGAAGAAAGGCTTGATTGGCTTCACAGACGAAAAAGGGGAATTGAAAATATCTGTCATGATAGACAATCTTTTATTTATTGATTCGGCTGATAATTACGCTACTATCCATTATATCAATAAAGAAAAACCCACCACTTTCATCATTCGAAATTCACTAAAATGGATAGAAGAGCACCTAACGAAAGACACACCACTCGTGCGTTGCCATCGCTCTTATATCATCAATTTAGATAAAGTGAAGGTCTTCAAAAAAACAAAAACTGGCATCTTTCTCGAATTAGACGCCAGCAATGTACCCGATATACCTGTCACCAAAACTTATTATGAGGGGGTGATGGAGAAGTTTTCGAGGTATTCCATTTGAGTTTTAAGATTTTAGCAAACTCTTCTTCAAAAACTGCCCAGTATAGGATTTTTCGCATGTAATAATCTGCTCTGGTGTACCTTCAAACACGATGGTTCCACCCTCATCTCCGCCTTCTGGGCCTATATCAATAATGTGGTCGGCAGATTTTATTACCTCAATATTATGTTCGATGATGATGATGGTGTGACCTTTGGAAATCAGTGCGTTTAGCGCTTTTAAAAGTGTTTTGATGTCATGAAAATGCAAACCAGTGGTAGGTTCATCAAACACAAAAATGGTAGGATCAGCCTTTTCGTTGGCTAAGAAAGAAGCTAATTTAACGCGCTGACTCTCACCACCAGAAAGCGTACTGCTCGACTGCCCTAATTTCACATAACCGATGCCCACGTCCTGTAAAGGTTTTAGGCGTTTTACTATTTTTTTGTTGATATTGGTTTGCTCTTCTGAAAAGAACTCAATGGCTTGATTGACCGTCATCTCCAGCACATCATGTATATTAACACCCTTGTATTCAACATCTAAGACATCTTGTTTGAAGCGTTTTCCATGACATTCCTCACATTCTAACACCAAATCAGCCATAAACTGCATCTCAACCGTAATCGTACCCTCACCCTTACATTCCTCGCATCTACCACCAGGCGTATTGAAAGAAAAATGCGATGCGGTATAGCCCATTTGCTTGGATAACTGCCTATCACCAAACAACTTACGAATTTCATCATAAGCCTTGATATAGGTCACAGGATTGGAGCGAGTGGATCGCCCAATAGGATTTTGATCAACAAACTCTATATCTTTTGCTAAATTCATAGAGCCTTTCAGTGCACCGTACTGTCCGCTTTTATCAGCCATTATGCCGCCATAATGCTTTTTCAAGGCAGTATAAAAGACATTTTTCACCAAAGATGATTTTCCTGAACCGCTCACGCCCGTTACCACCGTCATCACATTCAGTGGAAACTTCACATTGATGCCTTTGAGATTATTTTCACGAGCACCTAAAATCTCAATATAGTTATTCCATTTTCTACGGATAGCAGGTACTTCAATCTCCTCTTTACCAAGCAGATACTGCAAAGTAAATGAGCGATCAATGGTTTGCTGATTCTTTTCAGACACCGCATCAGGCTTCCCCTCGAAGACGATTTCACCGCCTTTTCGCCCGGCAAATGGACCAATATCGATGATATGATCAGCAGCGCGCATGATTTCCTCATCATGCTCAACCACCACCACCGTATTGCCCAAATCGCGCAATTGCAGCAGCACTTTTATCAGCTGATGCGTGTCGCGCGGATGCAGGCCAATGCTCGGCTCATCCAAGATATAGAGCGAACCCACCAAACTACTTCCCAAAGAAGTTGCCAAGTTAATACGCTGACTCTCACCACCCGACAGACTATTCGATAGGCGGTTTAAGGTCAGATAGCCCAGTCCTACATCCAACAAAAACTGCAAACGATTAGTAATT
The DNA here is from genome assembly GCA_964455235.1 of uncultured Paludibacter sp. GTDB lineage: Bacteria > Bacteroidota > Bacteroidia > Bacteroidales > Paludibacteraceae > Paludibacter. The sequence continues at coordinate 1,371 of CAYVWK010000171.1, read as the reverse complement.
TCGACGAGCAAACGTTTAGCAATTTCTGCATCTTGCTCATCCAACTGAATATTATCGAAAAAGTTTTTTAAAGCTGAAACCGACATCAGCACCAACTCATTGATTGATTTACCATCAATTTTGACATAAGAAGCCTCCTTTTTCAGGCGACTGCCCTTGCAAGTCAAGCACGTAGTTTTACCTCTATAGCGCGCCAACATCACCCGATATTGGATTTTATACTGATTTGCTTCCAGCATTCTGAAAAAAGCATCTATGCCATAGAGTTCGTCATTGCCCTTCCACAGCAACTCGCGCTGCTCATCCGTAAGTTCGTAATAAGGTTTATGAATCGGGAGATTGTACTTTCCAGCCAGCAGCATCAGTTCCTTTTTCCATTCGCCCATCACCTCGCCACGCCAGCACACCACCGCATCTTCATAAATCGACAGCTCTTTATTCGGCACCACCAAGTCCTCATCAATACCAATAACACGCCCAAAGCCCTCGCAAACTGGACAAGCACCTATGGGCGAATTAAAGCTAAAAGTATGCACAGTCGGCTTTTCAAACTGCATCCCATCCGCTTCAAAAATATTAGAAAAATAGAGCTTTTGCGAACCTTCATCTGTAAAAACCTCCAAAGCGCAACTACCTTTTCCTTCAAAAAAAGCCGTTTCGACAGAATCGGTCAGCCGACTGATAGTCTCCTGCGTAGAGCCAATGCTTATCCTATCCACTACCAAGCAGATACGTTTTTTGAGTGCATCTTTTAGTTCCATCACCTCTTGCAACTGCATCACCTCGCCATCCACCGCAACACGGCTATAACCTTTGAGGATAAGCATTTGCAGTTCCTCCATCAGTTTCGCCTCCGTAGCAGCAGCAATTTCCGTCAGCACCATCATGCGCGTCCCTTCGGGAAATTTCAGAGCCGCAGTCACCACATCCTCTGCAGTATGTTCCTTCACCAAAACCCCTGAAATAGGCGAATAGGTCTTGCCGATGCGAGCATATAAGAGCTTGATATATTCATAGATTTCGGTTGAAGTCCCCACCGTAGATCTTGGATTGCGAGTGTTTACCTTTTGCTCGATGGCGATTGCGGGCGGGATGCCTTTGATATAATCCACCTCAGGCTTACTCATACGCCCCAAAAACTGACGTGCATAAGCAGAAAGGCTCTCCACATAGCGACGTTGCCCCTCCGCATACAGCGTATCAAAAGCCAGCGAAGTTTTACCCGAGCCTGACAAACCCGTGATAACCACTAATTTATCACGCGGAATAGCCACATCAATATTTTTCAGATTGTGAACCCTTGCGCCTTTTACGAAGATATTATTTTGCATGTCGAACGTTTTTGAAAAGAAACTACAAAGATAAGGGTTT
>CAYVWK010000170.1:0-4284 GCA_964455235.1 uncultured Paludibacter sp. | reverse complement strand
TAGAGCATATACTATTGTCTATTTTCTTGGCAACTGAGCTATTTTCGCATTAATCCCCTTTGGAATTCGATTGCAAATATACAAAGTTTTTTTATTATCTGCAAATGTGGTAGTTTATCAAGTTTGAAAGGAATGTGCCGATGAGCCAATGTGGCAATGTGCCGATGAGACTGATGAGAAGTTAAAGAAGTTACTGGCTGTCAAGTAGCCAGCAGCAAAATATTCAACCACAAAAACACGCAAAAACTCACGAAATGGATTGTGTAATAATTCAAGGAAGTGCAAATTTTTCAATTAAAAAGACGCAAATAATGATGTAGACAGGAGCCTACGCCAGACACAGGGGCAATAATATTCAACCACAAAAACAACACAAATAGTGTACTTCGTCTTTCAACAACTCAACAACTCAACAACTCAACAACTCAACAAAAAAAACAAGACCGCACTCCTTAATAAGCACGGTCTCATTCTAATTATCTCTTTTTGGTTTTTTTACCAGATTTCTTTTCGGGTTTCTTGTCTTCGCTTTGATCTTCTTCTTGTTTAAGATTGATTTCGTTTCCCTTTAGATCATAAAATTTGAATTGTAGGAATCCAATGTTTTCAGAAGGAATAATTTTCCCTGAATAATTGTATTTCCTTTTCCATTTGGATTTTTTAGAGATGATTCCTTTAGATAGATAGGCATCTACATAAGGATGGATGTGAAGATGAAACTTCTTGATTTTGAGTTCGTTTACTACAAATTCAATTTTTTCTTCTAACTGATCGGTAAATAAAATGGAGGGTTGCATTTTTCCTGTGCCGTAGCAACTTGGGCATTTCTCCTCAATATTTATTTCAAGCTCTGGTCGTACCCTTTGACGGGTTATTTGCATCAAGCCAAACTTACTTAAAGGCAGTATATTATGCCTTGCTCGGTCGCTTTCCATCACATCACGCATTCTATCGAATACTTTCTGGCGGTTTTCATTTTCGTGCATATCAATAAAATCGATCACGATAATACCACCCATATCTCTCAAGCGTAGTTGACGAGCTATTTCGTCGGCAGCAGCCATATTCACTTCTATAGCATTTTCTTCTTGACCAGTAACATTTTTCGATCTGTTACCACTATTAACATCAATAACATGCAGAGCTTCTGTGTGTTCTATAATTAAATAAGCACCACTTTTAAAAGAGACTGTTTTACCAAAGCTCGACTTAATTTGCTTCGTAATTCCAACATGGTCGAAAATCGGAAGTTCGTCTTTGTATAGTTTTACAATTTCTCCTTTCTCTGGAGCTATTAGCTCTACATAATCTTTTACTTCTCTGAAAATATCAGGGTCGTTGACCAAGATGTTACTGAAGTTAGGGTTGAATAAATCTCTAATTATTCCAACTGTGCGACCTAATTCTTCTAATATTAATGAAACTCCTTTCGTGCGTTGTAGTTTTTGAACCGCTTCTTCCCATCGTTTCACTAAAATTTTTAATTCATTGTCTAATTCCGCTACTTTTTTATCTTCTGCAACTGTTCTGATAATCACACCAAAGCCTTTAGGTCTGATGCTTTGAATTAATTGTCGCAGACGGATTTTCTCTTTTTCTGATATTATCTTTTGAGAGATAGAAACTTTATCAGAGAAGGGAATTAGTACTAAAAATCGTCCAGCTAATGATATTTCGGCTGTAAGTCGCGGACCTTTGGTAGAGATTGGCTCTTTTGATACCTGAACTAAGATATCTTGGCCTGTTTGAAGTATATCTCCAATGGTACCGTTTTTATCAATTTCCGGTAAGATTTTTGTTTTTTGCATGGCAGGTGCTTTTTTTCGGTCGCTTAGCACTTGCTTGGCAAATTGATTAAGGGTATTGAAATTGGATCCTAAATCAAGATAATGAAGAAAAGCGTCTTTTTCGAAACCAACATCTACAAATGCTGCATTCAAACCGGGCATCAACTTTTTGACTTTCCCCAGATAGATATTCCCAACAGCAAATTGAGCCTCACGGCTTTCACGGTTGAGTTCTACCAAACGTTTGTTTTCGAGCAGCGCAATTGAAATTTCAGATGGTTTTACATCTACTATAAATTCGCTATCCACTATTATTTTAATTTATGATTTTGTTTTCGCTAAAACAAAAAACAAACTTAAAAGAAAGTCTTTAAGTTTGTTTCTCGGACTTTTAGTAAAGACCTATATAGTTATAGACTATTTCTTTTTATGTCTATTTTTTCTTAGTCTTTTCTTACGCTTATGCGTTGACATTTTATGTCTTTTTCTTTTCTTTCCGCTTGGCATTTTTATTTACTTTAAAATTATTTTTTTACTTCGTTTACAAATGATTTTGAAGGTTTGAACGATGGGATATTGTGTGCTGGAATATCAATGGTAATATTCTTGCTAATATCACGCGCTTTTTTAGCTGCTCTTTCCTTCACTATAAAGCTACCAAAACCTCTTAAATATACATTCTCATTGTTTGCAAGAGAACCTTTAACTGTCTCCATAAAAGCTTCAACTGTTGCTAGAACGGATGCTTTGTCTATCCCTGTATTCTTAGCAATTTCGTTTACGATATCTGCTTTTGTCATCTTTGTTAATTTTTTAAATAAGTTAATATTGTTGTAAATGATTGTATTTTTCGAATTTCGAACTGCAAATATACAGCTTTTTCTGATGATAGAAAAACATTTTATTAATTTTTTGTTCTTTAATTACTTATGTATCAAAAAACTATGCCCTATCTTCAATCTTATATATTGATTTATAATGCGGAATACTCTGTAGGATAGTCATCCTCCTTTCAGCTATAAATCATCTTCATAAAATAAATTCCTCAAAATAAATTCATAATTCAAAAGAAGTTTATAAATTTGCACTTAATTAATGTATTTATGATGAAAGATATTATTCCTGCGATAGATAGAGAAATTCTAAAAATTGAGCTTAATGCTGAAAAGTATTTGCGTCCGACCAATAAGTCGGGTAACCATATATATATAGTAACGGCCCACAACTCACCCAATGTGATGCGTGAAATTGGTCGCCTCCGTGAGATGTCGTTTCGCGCTGGTGGTGGAGGTACAGGCAATGAATTGGATGTGGATGAATATGATTATATGGAAAAACCCTACAAACAACTGATTGTGTGGGACCCAGATGCTGAGGAGATTATAGGGGGCTATCGCTTCATTTTTGGACCTGATGTGGATTTAGATGAAGAGGGACAACCACACTTTGTGATGACACATCTGTTTAAATTCAGCGAACAGTTTGTGAAAGAATATATGCCCCATACTATTGAATTAGGTAGAGCCTTTGTACAACCTGATTATCAATCTACCAAAATGGGTATGAAGAGTTTGTTTGCTCTTGATAATCTTTGGGATGGTTTAGGTGCTTTGATACACTCGGTAAAAGGTGCGAAGTATTTTATTGGAAAAGTGACTATCTATCAGGATTATCCTATCCTATGTAGAGAGCTAATCTATGAGTATTTAAACAAACATTTCCATGATGAAAGTAAGCTGATACAACCCAAAGAAGAAGTTACAGTGTCGAATGTGACTAAACGGATTGCTAAAAAGATTTTTGTAGAAGATAGTCCTGTCGATGATTATAAACTATTGATAAAAGCTGTTCGTGCTGAGGGGCACAATGTTCCTGCTCTGTTTAATGCCTATATTGGACTCACCAATACTATGAAGTTTTTTGGAACTATCAAAGATGATGATTTCGGATCGGTGTATGAGTCAGGAATCATGGTCATTATGGATGACTTGTTGGAGACAAAAAAACAGCGTTACATACAACCTTACGCAGAATATCTTCGTAAATTGATGGATGAAAGACGTGCTGCTAGATTAAAAACTAAAGAAGAAAAGTTGATACAAAAACTGCAAAAAGTAAAAGAACAGCGTAAAAGAGTGAGATAGAAAACCTCCTTTATATCTCTGTCTTCCTTAATCTTATAAAATTGCAGTAATATATTCTCAAATTAATACTGATAATTTTAATATTTAAATTTTTACATCATGAAAAAAACACATCTACTTGCCGTAGTGATGCTGGTATGCATTGCTATTGGTGTTCGTGCAACTGATATTACTTCTGATATTAATGCGAGTACAACTTGGTCTCCTTTGGGTAATCCGTATATTATTACGAATAACATCACTGTAAAAGAAAATGTAGTACTGACCATTGAACCTGGAGTCGTGGTGAAGTTTAACCTGAATAGGTTTATGAGGGTGTATGGAACCCTGAATGCTAATGGTGCTACTTTCAC
>CAYVWK010000169.1:0-4308 GCA_964455235.1 uncultured Paludibacter sp. | reverse complement strand
AACAAGAAATTTACCTTATCTTTGCACTACCTACTTATCAATTGAAAACAACCTTTAAAATATGAACCCAAGAGATTTATTGTTATATAATGCGGCTGACAAAGAAGTAAAAGTGTCTGTGCATTTCCAAGATGGGACGTTTTGGCTCAATCAAAAGGCTATGGCTGAGTTGTATGATGTTGAACGTTCTGTTGTTACTAAGCATTTGAAAAATATATTTGACGCTGAAGAATTAGATGAAAATTCAGTATGTGCAAATTTTGCACATACTGCTTCTGACGGCAAAACCTATCAGACTAAATTTTATCGTTTGGAGGCAATTTTAGCTGTTGGGTATAGGGTAAATTCGCAACAGGCTACTGATTTTAGAAGATGGGCTACGACTACGCTTAATGAGTTTATTATCAAGGGCTTCATAATTGATGATGAGCGATTGAAACAAGGAAAACACTTTGGACAAGATTACTTTGATGAATTATTAGAACGGATAAGGGAAATACGTGCAAGTGAGCGTAGATTCTATCAGAAAGTAACTGATTTGTATGCTTTAAGTACTGATTACGATAAAGATAGCCGACAAACAAAAGATTTCTTTGCTGCGGTACAAAACAAATTACATTGGGCTATCACGGGGCAAACGGCTGCCGAACTGATATATTCAGAAGCAGATGCTTCAAAACTATATATGGGTTTGAAAACATGGAAAGCTGCCCCTGATGGTAAAATATTGAAAAGCGATGTTGGTATTGCCAAAAATTATCTATCACATCAGCATATTCACGAATTAAATCGTATTGTTTCGGCTTATTTAGATTTGGCAGAAAATAATGCTCAAAGAGGAATAGCATTCAATATGAAACAGTGGGCAAACTTTTTAGATAAGTTTTTAGAACTTTCTAATTACCCAATTCTGAAAAATAAAGGCAAAGTATCTATGTTAGAAGCCAAACTAAAAGCAGAAACAGAATATGATAAATTCAGAGTTCTACAAGATAAAAACTATGAAAGTGATTTTGATAAACTGATAAAAGAACTACAAGATGGGTTCAAGAATACTTGATTTTTTGTTTCTTTTTCATCAAGGAAAAAGAAAGTAAAAGAATTTTGCATTTTTTGCTGTTCATATAAAACGTTTTTGTAGATTTGTCGATCATAAAAACAACTAACCATGTTAAAACAACTTCTACTCGTAGGTTTGGGAGGAGGAGTTGGAAGTATGTTACGATTTCTAACTTCTGTCATAACAGCAAAATACTATTTTAATGCCTTTCCTCTTGCAACCTTTATAGTAAATGTCGCAGGATGCCTTCTAATTGGACTTTTAATTGGATTGTTAAGTCAAAATATACAATCCAATCAGCATTTGAAATTATTATTTATAACAGGATTTTGTGGCGGTTACACAACATTTTCAGCGTTTGCAGCCGAAAACATCACTTTAATTCAAAACAACAACTATCTAATAGCGATATTATATATTGGATTAAGTGTGCTCTTTGGTTTATTAGCAGTATGGGCTGGTGTTCAATTAGCGAAGTTTTGGTTGTGATATGTTGTGAGAATGATGAATGTTTGTTGCTGGTTACTGGTTACTAGTCGCTGGTTTATTTAACCACAAAATGACACGAAAAGATACAAAAAGGATTGTGGAAAAAACAAGATTGAGCAAAATATTAATTAAAAATGACACGAATTTTAGACTTTGTCCTTAGTACGGACAAGTCGCGACTTGTCCCTAACAACTTAACAAAAAAATGCAGAGCTGTTTAATTGTTGTACAACTTAACCAGCAACTAGTAACCAGCAATTAGTAATCTTTTTGCAAAAATATAGTACTATGTGTTGCATAGTACTAAAAAAGTTTATACATTTGCAGCGGATTTCAACGAAAAATCATGATTCAACTATCAAAAGTAAACAAAACCTATTACACAGAAGCGACTTCGCTGCATGTTTTGAAGGATATTGACCTCCAAATTGATAAGGGTGAGTATGTGTCGATAATGGGGGCATCGGGCTCGGGAAAATCGACTTTGCTGAATGTGTTGGGCATATTAGACAACTACGATACAGGTGAGTATTTGCTGAATGGTAAGTTGATTAAAAACCTCAGCGAAAAGCAGGCTGCGCTCTATCGAAACGAGATGATAGGCTTTGTCTTTCAGTCTTTTAATTTGCTTCCTTTCAAAAATGCACTTGAAAATGTGGCACTTCCTCTGTATTATCGAAAAATCAGTAGGAAAAAACGCAATCTGATTGCTTTAGAGTATTTAGAAAAAGTGGGATTGAAGGAATGGGCGCATCATCTGCCCAGTGAACTCTCGGGCGGTCAAAAACAGCGAGTTGCTATCGCGCGTGCCATGATTTCGCAGCCGCAAATTTTATTGGCTGACGAACCTACTGGCGCATTGGACAGCAAAACTTCCGCTGATGTGATGCAACTCCTCACCGAACTCAATCAAACAGGCATCACCACCATCATCGTAACCCACGAACAAGCTGTGGCGGATGTGACGAAGAGGGTGATACATATAAAGGATGGGAAGATATAGGGAATGTGCCGATGAGACTAATGTGCCGATGATAACCACTTGGTGGTAATTTAACCACAAAATGACACAAGAATACACAAATTTTTAAAACACACAAATATTGGACTTCGTCCCTCAACAATTCAACAACTCAACAACTCAACACCTCAACAACTCAACACCTCAACAACTTAACAACTCAACAACTCAACAAACATTCAAACATGGACATCTTACAAGAAATATTCTCCAGCTTAAAACACAACAAACTACGTACTGTGCTTACGGGTTTGTCGGTGTCGTGGGGGATATTTATTTTGATTATCCTGATGGGGGCGGGGAATGGACTGCGAAATGGGGTTACGAATAATTTCCGCCATCGTGCAACTAATACGGTGCAGGTGAGTGCGTGGCAGACCTCTCTTCCTTATAAGGGTTATCAAAAAGGGCGCAATATTAGTTTTTCGGAAAAGGAATTGAATATTGTTGATAAGGATGTGAAAGAGGCTTATAATCAGACTCCTATAGTCAATAAGGGCAATATCAATATTAGTTATAAAACGGAATTTGGAACCTATACCTTGAAAGGTATTCAGCCTCCTTATAAGGAAATTTACAATCTTGAATTTGACGAACAGGGCGGACGATTTATCAATGATGCGGATGTGATGGAAAATAAAAAAGTAGTGGTGATTGATAAAAAACTGCAAGATGAGTTGTTTAAATCGGAATCGCCTATTGGTAAGTACGTGAATATCAATCAGGTAATGTTTCAGGTGGTGGGCGTTAACTCTAAGAAGGAGGAATGGGGTGGAGGTAATGCTTATATTCCTTTCTCTACAGCTCAGATTATTTTTAACCCTGATGGTAAGTTTTCGTATATAACGATGTCGGTGGAAGGGCTTGATACTGAGGAGAAAAACGATGCGTTCAACAAGGAACTGCGCGTTACGATGGGGCAGAGTATGTCTTTCGATCCTGAAGATATGGAGGCGATTTGGATATGGAACTCGCAGGCGGATTATCTGCAAACCATGAAGATTTTTAATGGCATCAGCTTATTTGTGATTATCATTGGAATCTTCACCTTAATCGCTGGAATTGTGGGAGTTAGCAATATCATGTTAGTAACGGTGAAAGAGCGTACACGCGAAATAGGTATCCGTAAAGCGATAGGTGCACCGCCAGCTCAAATCCTTTTCAGCATCATCATCGAAGCAATATTAATAACAGCCGTTTTTGGTTATATCGGCATGATGGCAGGCATAGGTGTTACCGAATTGGTGAACTTTGTCTTGGAACAATCAGCTGCTGGAAACCCATCGGGTATGTCGGTATTTAGAGACCCGACCGTCAACCTGACGTATGTGTTATTATCTACTTTATTGATGATAATAGCAGGTGTGATAGCAGGATATATGCCTGCGAAAAGGGCAGTGAAAATTAAGCCTATAGAGGCAATGCGCAACGAAAAATAAAGTATAATCATGTTTGATTTAGATAAATTTCAGGAGATATGGCATACCATTACGCAGAATAAATCGCGTAGTGTGCTGACGGCTTTCGGGATTTTCTGGGGGATGTTTATGCTTGTGGTGATGGTGGGTGCAGGCGATGCGCTCAAAAAAGGTATTTGGTCACAGATAGATGGTTTCGCTACAAATTCAGCTTTTATTTGGTCGCAGCCGACTTCTCTTCCTTATAAAGGTTTTAAAAAGGGACGGAATTGGCAGATGGAAAATGAAGATTATCAACTACTTAAAAATAATATTCCTGA
>CAYVWK010000168.1:1898-4332 GCA_964455235.1 uncultured Paludibacter sp. | reverse complement strand
GTTTCGATTGGAACCATTTTCAATGCTTTACCGTTTTTGTTACCTGGACAAACCTCAGCGCAGTTGTCGCAACCCATACAGTCTAATACATCCACCTGTATGCGGTAAGTTAAGTCAGCAAATGGACGACCAATCGCTTTCAAGGATGCAAATGGTGCATTGTTTTGCTCTGCTTCATCTAATAAGAATGGACGAATGGCAGCGTGCGGACAAACATAAGCACACTGATTACATTGGATGCAGTTTTCCATCTCCCAAACTGGGACAGTAGCGGCAACTCCACGTTTTTCATATTTGGTGGTGCCTTGTATCCATGTACCATCTTCACGACCTTTAAAGGTTGAAACAGGTAGGTTATCTCCTCTTTGAGCATTGATAGGAACTACTACATTTTTGATGAAATCAGGCATATTGCGATCGTTCATATCATCCTCATCAAATAAATTAGCCCACTCAGGAAGTACCTCCACAGTTTCGTATGCTAAACCTCCACGATCTACGGCTTCGTAGTTCATGTTTACAACTTTTTCACCGCGTTTTCCATAAGATTTTACAATGGCTTTTTTCATTTCTTTTACAGCCAATTCATTTGGAATAACTCCTGTGATTTTGAAGAAAGCGGATTGTAAAATGGTATTGGTTCTATGACCTAATCCAATTTCTTGTGCTATCTTAGTTGCATTGATAATGTATAGTTTGATATTGTTTTTAGCAAAATATCTTTTGATATTAGTAGGAAGATGTTTTTGAACTTCTTCTGGTGTCCAAACGGTATTCAACAAGAAAGTACCATTCTTTTTCAGACCTTTGGTAACATCATACAGACGAAGATAAGCTTGAACGTGGCAAGCTACAAAGTCGGGTGTGGTAACCATATAAGTTGAACGAATAGGAGAGTCGCCAAAACGTAAGTGAGAACAAGTAAATCCACCAGATTTTTTAGAGTCATACTCGAAATAAGCCTGGCTGTATTTATCTGTATTATCACCAATAATTTTGATGGAGTTTTTGTTAGCTCCTACTGTACCATCAGCACCTAAACCATAGAATTTCGCTTCAATAATACCTTCGCCACCCATAGAAATCTCTTCTTTCATTGGAAGTGAAGTGAAAGTAACATCATCTACAATACCTACTGTAAACTGATTTCTTGGTGAAGGAAGTGCTAAGTTTTCGTACACTGCCAATACTTGCGATGGAGTAAAGTCTTTGGATGATAATCCGTAGCGACCACCCACTACAAGTGGTTGATTATCAGTTCCATAAAGTACATCTTTTACGTCTAAATAAAGCGGCTCACCACCAGCTCCTGGCTCTTTTGTGCGGTCTAACACACAAATGCGGTTGGCTGTTTTTGGCAATACAGATAGGAAGTGCTTAGCTGAAAACGGACGATATAGGTGTACGCTGATTAAGCCAACTTTCTGACCTTCAGCACGTAGGTAATCTATACCTTCACGAATAGCTTCAGTAGCAGAACCCATAGCAACCACAACGCGGTCAGCTTCTGGATCTCCATAATAATCGAATAAGCCGTATTTACGACCTGTAATTTTCGCTAACTCATCCAAATATTCTTCTACTATTCCTGGAACTGCATCATAGAAAGGATTGATAGCTTCACGAGCTTGGAAGTAAATATCAGGGTTTTGAGCAGTACCACGAGCTACTGGATTTTCAGAGTTTAAAGAACGTTTACGGAATTCTTTCAACGCATCTTTATCCAATAAATCAATTAGTGCATCACGATCAATTTCTTCTACCTTTTGAATTTCGTGTGAGGTACGGAAACCATCAAAGAAATGTACGAAAGGAATACGTGATTTCAAAGAAGCAAGGTGAGCAATAGCAGCTAAGTCCATGACCTCTTGCACAGATCCTGTTGCAAACATAGCGCAGCCTGTTTGACGAACTGCCATCACGTCTTGATGGTCACCAAAGATAGATAATGCATGAGATGCAAGCGCACGTGCTGATACATGATAAACGCCAGGAAGTAATTCTCCAGCTACTTTATACATATTAGGAATCATCAGCAGTAAACCTTGAGAAGCCGTAAAAGTAGTGGTCAGTGCACCCGCTTGTAGTGAACCGTGCATAGCTGCAGCAGCTCCCGCCTCTGATTGCATTTCCTGTACTTGAACAGTCTCGCCGAACATGTTTTTCAAACCGCCAGCTGCCCACTCATCAACATATTCTGCCATAGTTGACGAAGGTGTAATCGGATAGATAGCTGCCACTTCGCTAAAGATATAAGCGATATGTGCTGCTGCCTGATTACCGTCGCATGTTAAGAATTTTTTTTGTTTAGCCATTGTAAAATAATTTGTTAGTTATTGTTTCTACTATTTCTAATGTTTTAATATGTGAACCCGAAAAGCCACAAGGGTATTTCGTTTTTATAATTTACCTCTATCGCATCAATCGCAAAGAA
>CAYVWK010000168.1:0-1798 GCA_964455235.1 uncultured Paludibacter sp. | reverse complement strand
GCCACAAGGGTATTTCGTTTTTATAATTTACCTCTATCGCATCAATCGCAAAGAAGACCTTTGAACCATGACGATGTTTGGATTTTGTATCGTATTTAAAGCTACATTTATTATCTGTGCAAAAATCACTATTCCCTTTGCCTAATCTTACCCTGTGATTAGCGTGTAAAGCGTTGTATAAGAATGTTTTACGCTCAGCATCTTTGTCAGTGCTATAAGGGAAAACAGCATGCATCAAATTGGTGTTATGTGCAAATAACTGTTTGGGTTTTTTGGGATAATCCTCGCCATCACGGTACAAAGTGTTAAGTAAACGAGCATCTTTTAGGTATTTAATGTAGTTCATCACTGTTGCCCGAGAGGTATTGATTTCAGCAGCTAACTGACTGATATTGGCTGGTCCAGGTGTTGAACTCATTATCAAATATAATAATTTTCTAATTTTTGATAGGTATTTTAAATCTATTTGTTTGATGAGAAGAATATCTACCTCCATCATCATATTCATGGTTTTCAGAAGGTTTTCTATGTAATTTCTATCCTCTAAAAAGAAGGGATAATAGCCATAAGTCAGATAATCCTGAAAATAATCCATAGGATTAACTTGTTCGCGAATGGATTTACTTATCTCCTCCTGATTTTTCTGAATTTCTGCCATGCTATATTCAGGCAAATTCAGTCCAGTTTTTATATTGATGAACTCACGGAAAGAAAATCCCCGCAAATTATACACAGAAACTATATCTTGAATGTCATGGTTATCCTCTATCAAGCGCATCACTGAAGAACCCGAAAAGATTATCTGTAATTCAGGATAAGTATCATAGCACATGCGTAATTCTTGTGACCAGTTTTCATATTTAAACGTCTGGTCAATTAGCAAGATACGACCCCCTTGATTGTAGAAATCACCCGCAAATTCAACTAAACTATGCTCGGTAAAGTATAAGTTGTTGAAGTTGATATAGAGGCATTTTCTATCATCAGCACAATGCTCTTGAGCATATTGAAGTAGGAAGGTAGTTTTTCCCACACCGCGACTGCCTTTAATACCAATAAGGCGGTGTGACCAATCGATTTCGTCCATTAAAAGACGCCGCACAGGAGCTTGCACGTTTTTCACTAAATCGAAATGTGTATTGTAAAAAGAATTTATGGTATTCATGCGATGCAAAAATACAATAAATATCGGAATTTGCAATGTGGAGATTACAAAATGAGGGAAAAATATGGACTTTTTTATAGTTTAGAAGTACATCGACATTAGTTGCCTCTATTAATCGAGCTTAAAATGATACTCCGACTTTAAAAGTAAAGGTTTCAATATTACCATATTTAAACCCAAGGAAGAGATGGTGTATTTTAAAACCTAAATTTACACCATATAGGAAATGGCCTGTATTGGTGGTTGCATTTTCAAATACATGGATGTAGCTTTTAGTTTGATTTAAATAACCTACATCAGCACCAATTAAAATACCTCTATAGCGATAGCCTCCTCCTATATTGAAGGCATAATTCCAATAAAAATGGTCATCTACAGAAGGCCTGAATGAGTCGCCTATATGTTTTTCGTAATTTGCTTTGACATCAAAATTGCCGTAGAGATAGTCGTTTTCTAAAATTACACCTACACCCTTTAAATTAAAGAATGGCGAAAAAGTATAATAAACATTGGTTGCACTAGCAGAAATGGACGCTACCGATAGTATCATGACCAATACTATTTTTCCCACAAATTTTTTCATTTATATATAGCTCTTTTAATGTAACAATGAAGCAGTTTTAGACGGCAAAT
>CAYVWK010000167.1:0-4385 GCA_964455235.1 uncultured Paludibacter sp. | reverse complement strand
GGGTGGGTAAGCAACTTACATCGCACCGCTACAACCTAATACCCTTGCTGCGGTCAAGCCCTGGGGGAATTCTCAGGGAGCTGGTCGTATAAGACTTACCCGAGTGCAAAAGTACTGCTTTTTTATGAACTTGCAAAAAAAAATTATAACAAATCCATTATTCGTACTTTTGAGACCTTACTTATTCTATTAGTTTTTATTGCAAGAGCTACATTCTTCGACAGTTACAATCAAATCATCAACACACACATATTTTGGTGTATTGATTCCAAAATCACCCTTATCGCTTGAATCAAACGTGAAAACCAGTTTATCTACCTCTCCTAAAGCTTCTAAAGAAACTGTAGTCCATTCACGCACTATCACGGACTGACCTTCTCTAAAGTCAGCTAAATAAAACTCTACAACACCTGTCTCTATTTCATTATGATATCCTTTTATGATGACTTTAAACCAATCATCTGTATCAAATTTTTTACTATAAGGACCGCCCTCTTTTAACTCGTGATATGTATAAGTAGAATTAGTTAGTTTAACAGATTGAAGTTTTTGTACACTATGCTTGTATGGTAAAAGTTCCACTATAGCAGAATCGTAAGCTACGGCAAATTGCGAAGAAGGAGAGGCAGCAGATCGTCCTGCGACCGTACTAAATTGATTCTCAAAACCAGGAGTCTCACTATCAGTCAATGCGGAAATAGCAAAACCTTCCCAAAACCCATAACCATACTCCTCATCATAAGTATAACGATTAATCAATTGAAGTGAACCTGTTACAATAGAAGTCACATATACGCCTTCATCATTCAAAGAACCAGATTTATCTGAGCCATCAAAATACCCTAATTCGGTTAGCAGTACATCTTCAAAATCATTAATAACTGTCTTTACATTATTCTCAGGATCACAGGCAACCAGCAGCGTGGCTACTAATAAAAATAAAATACCTCTTTTCATATAATCTAACTTTTTTAAAAACGCTTGCAAAGGTAATATTTTTTTCAAAACCTCAACCATAAACTCATCCCGATTCCATAAATCAGCATTGAGTGGCAACATGCAATATTCCACATTCAAGGATAAAAAACAGAAACAAATAAACTATACAATTATTAAAGTTTCCAAATAAAAAATCATAACTCATTGGTTATCAGAATTAAATATAAAATTAATGTTTTTTAATATTGCTATAAACAAACATTATATTACTTTTGCAGCCGTTTATGGATACAGTAAAAGAAAATATAATTCAAGTAGCAGGTGAGCAATTTCATCGTATGGGAATACGAAATGTTTCTATTGATGATGTTTGCGCTGAACTACGTATGTCGAAAAAGACTTTCTATCAGCATTTTAGCAAAAAAGAAGATCTTATCGATTCGGTTATTTTCTATGAAAGAGAAAACCAGCAGGCTAAGATGGAGAAAGGCATAAAAGACAAAAATGCCATCGAAGTCTTTGTGTATATGGTGAAAGAAATCAAAAAGAACAGTGAATGTGCTCCCTTTATGTTTTGGCACGATTTACAAAAATACTATCCCGCCTTGTACCAAAAGCATGATCAAATCAAAAGAGATAATATTAGAAATGCTTTTGAAACGAATATCCATCAAGGTATAGAAGAAGGTTATTATCGTGAGAATTTAGATATTGAACTACTATCCTATTTTCATTCTGCACAAATCAAAAGCACGTTTGAAACTATGGTCAAGGATTCCAATAACAAGTTCTCCACGAAGCGTTTAACTGATTTTTTCATCGACATGATCATCCACCTCATCGCAAATGATAAGGGATTGAAGTATATTGAGGAGCATTTGAGGGGGTGAAGAATATGCCAATGTGCCGATGTGCCGATGAGACTAATGAATAATGGTTAATGGTTAATGATTAATGATAACTAGCAACCAGTAACCAGCAACCAGCAACCAGCAACCAGCAACCAGCAACCAGTAACGAGTAACAAACATATATGAAAATTAAAGATAAAATGAAAATTGTGCGGGGATTAATTCCCTTATTGATGTTTGCCACATCTGTGCATGCTGCGCCTACTGAGGTGGTGCAGACTGAGGGTTTAGTGCAGACAACCGACACCCTGGTGCTGTCCTTAGAGCAGTGTATTCAAATTGCTTTGGAGGAAAGTCCAACCATACGCATCGCCGAAAGGGAGATAGAGCGTATCGATTATTCAAACAAAGAAAAATGGGCTGCTGTATATCCAAACATATCAGGATCAGCATCTTATCAACGTGCATTAAAAAAGCAAAAAATGTTCTTTAGTATCCCAGGTATGCCTGAAAACCCTGATGGTATTGAGGTGGGACAAGACAACACCTTTGTGGGAATGCTTTCAGCCTCTATACCTATCATTGCTCCAACTTTATGGGCGAGCCTGAAGCTGAATAAAACGGATGCACAAATTGCGTTGGAATCAGCACGTGCCTCCAAAATAGACTTGGTCAATTCAGTAACTAAGGCGTTTTATGGTGTCTTATTGGCACAAGATTCTTATAAAGTTTTTGAAAGAAGTTTTGATAATGCTGCTGACAATGCAAAAATTATCGGAAGTAAATATGAAATCGGGGCTGTTTCTGAATTTGAATGGATACGGGCTGATGTGCAGATGCGCAACGCTATGACGAATCTCGTATCTGCTGAAAGCGCCATCAACCTCAGTCAGTTACAGTTAAAAATGCTGATGGGCGTAGATATGAATATCCCTCTCAAGACTGCCAATACACTTGCTGATTACGAAGCGTCTGTTTTTCAGGATGCTATAGACGCCAGCAATCAGAATTTAGATGAAAATACTGACATTAAACAATTTGATTTACGTGCAGCTCAATTAAAGCAATCACTCGAAATTCAAGAGAGTAGATGGTTACCTACCCTGGCTGCTAGCGTCAATTACCAATATATGAGTATGCCCAATGATGATGTAAAATTCAAAGATTATTATTGGTTCCCTACTTCCACAGCAGGTTTATCGCTATCGATTCCGCTTTTTGAGGGTGGAAGCAAGCATTATAAATCCAAACAAATTCAATCGCAAATTCGCTCATTAGACGACCAGCGTGAAAACCTGAAACGTGCATTGGAACTACAATTTGCAGCTCATACCGATAATATGATTAAAGCCATTGAGAAGATGGAATCAGGTAAAAAAGCGGTAGTTTCAGCTGAAAAAGCTTTGGATATCTCTCAAAAAATGTATGAAATTGGGGCTGGAACTTATTTGGATGTAACCAATGCTGAATTGGGCTATATTCAAGCTGGACTATCATACAATCAATCTATTTACGATTTTATTTCTGCTAAAGCTGATTTAGAAAAGCTTTTAGGCACAGCTATCAACTAAAAATATAAGACATCAACTATATGAAATCAATTAAAAAACTCTTTATTGTTCTGGTTGCAGTAGGTATTGCTTCTTGTGGTAGCAAACAAGAAACAGGAACAGAAACCGCTCAACAAGCACCTAAAGTCAAGGTAAAACAAGTAGTAGCTCGCGATGTAGAGCAGGTTTATGACTTCACCGCAACGGTTGAACCTATCGTAAAAAACAATATCAATCCTACTACTCCAGGTCGTATTCGTAATATTTTTGTTGAAGTGGGTGATAGAGTTGTAAAAGGGCAACGCCTTGCTGAAATGGATGCGGTAAATATGGTCAATTTGGAGACACAGATTGACAATATGCGCAAGATGTACAACCGTGTGTTAGAGCTTCATAGCGTGGGTGGTGCATCGCAACAAGAATTAGACAATGCACTATTGCAGCTTACGGTTGCGGAATCCAACTATAATAATCTAAAAGAAAACACCACACTTTTAAGTCCGATTAGTGGAATAGTTTCGGCTCGGAATTATGATAGTGGCGATATGTATGCTGGACAAATGCCGATTTTAACGGTAATGCAAATCAATCCTGTGCTTTTGAAAATCAATGTTTCAGAAACTTATTTCACTAAGGTGAAAGTAGGAATGCCCGTTGAAGTAAAGTTAGATGTATATGAAGATGAAATTTTCAATGGAAAAATCAGCTTAGTCTACCCTACTATTGACGAGAGAAGCCGCACTTTCGCTGTTGAAGTTCGCCTCAACAACCAAGATTCAAAAGTGCGTCCAGGCATGTTTGCTCGCGTATATATCAACTTCGGTGTGTTAAACCACGTGGTAGTACCCGACCAAGCCATCGTCAAACAATCAGGCTCTGGAGCTCGCTATATTTATCTATATGAAGATGGCAAAGTAAGCTTCAAACAGGTAGAATTAGGGCGCCGTCTCGAATCAGAATATGAACTTATCTCAGGAGTCGAAAGCGGTGCAGAAGTAGTCGTAGCAGGCCATGTACGCCTTGCTGACGGAGTGGAAGTGGAGGT
>CAYVWK010000166.1:0-4487 GCA_964455235.1 uncultured Paludibacter sp. | reverse complement strand
GATTGGATTGGATGAGATTGTGGCTATTGGCTATGGTACTATGAGAAAAAGTGATCTTACTGGCTCTGTTTCGTCTGTCCGAGCAGATGAAATAAATGCTTTTGCTTCATCAAATATCTCACAAGCATTACAGGGTCGTACTTCAGGCATAATAGTAAAACAAAATAGTGGATCCCCTGGAGGGGCTATAAGTGTTCGTATTAGAGGTACAAACTCTATACAGGGGAGTAATGAGCCATTATATGTAATTGATGGCTTCCCTTCATCAAGTTCTCAACCAACGGTTTTAGATAATGAAAATATTGAAAGTATCGAAATATTAAAAGATGCATCAGCCGTTGCAATATATGGCTCAAGAGGTGCAAATGGAGTTGTTTTAATAACAACAAAAAAAGGGAAGCAAGGTAAAACAGTTGTTGAATATAAGGGATCTATAGGCTTTCAATCATTAAGAAAGAAAATAGAAATGATGAATGCTACGGAATATGCACAATTTTATAATCTTCAAAGAAAAAATGATGGACAAGAGCCTTATTTTTCAGATGACGAAATTCGCAATTTTGGAGAGGGATTTGATTGGCAGGACTTTATTTTTGAAACTGCTCCTATTCATACGCATGCATTGTCTGTGAGAGGTGGAAGCGAAAAGACTAACTTTGCAGTTTTTGCAAATATTTTTGATCAAAAAGGTATTATTGATGGTAGTGGATATAATCGCTATGCTCTGACCGCAAACATTGATCATAAAGTTAGTGAAAAATTCACCGTAAATTATTCTTCCACTTTATCCCAAAATAGACTAGATAATAAGAATTGGGGAGGTGCACGTTTTGGGGCTTCACTTATTAGCGTTGCTCTTTCTGCTCCACCAACTCTTACTCCCTATAATGAGGATGGAAGTTATAGAGTTTTGGCTATTGAGTATCCATTTATTTCAGAAGGTATGACAAATCCTCTTAATTATACAAAAGAGAGAGATAATTTCACTAAAGCCAATCAAGTGTTAGCTAATCTATCTTTTACATATACTCCAATTGAGGAGTTAGCTATAAAAATATATGGAGGGATAGAAAATAATGATTCTCGGAGCGATTACTATATGACCAGAGAGCATGTAAATTCCACTGGATACGCAAGTGTCTCTACTTCTCAATTTAAAAGTTTACTTAATGAGAATACTATAACTTATAGTAAAATTTTTGCAGATAAGCATAACTTTTCTGCTTTAGGTGGAGTTACCTTTCAAAACTTTATCTCAACCTCTTTAGGTGGGAGTGGCACAGGGTTCTTAAGTGATGTAACAAAAACTGGTAATCTTAGCTCAGCAGATTTACCTGGAATTCCCAGCAGTGGTTATTCAAAATCAGTATTAGCATCTTATTTAGGACGAATAAATTACATATATGATAATCGATATATGCTTACTGCCAATTTTCGATATGATGGCTCATCTAAATATAGTGAGGGTAACAAGTGGGGGTTTTTCCCATCTGCAGCACTTGCATGGAGAATTAGTGAAGAAGACTTCATGAAAAGCTTTGAGAATATTTCAGACCTCAAGCTTAGGACAAGTTATGGAAAGACAGGTAGTCAGGCAATTGGAGCATATGCAACGCTTAATAATTTAAGTGCGGGAAAGACAGTTTTCAACAACGTATTATATACTAGTTTTGCGCCAAGTTCAAGATTACCGGGAGATTTAAAATGGGAAACAACTGCACAGTTCGATTTAGGGTTTGACCTTGGATTAATGAATAATCGATATAGATTTACAGCTGATTATTACATGAAAACAACAACTGACTTACTAAATAGTGTTCAACTTCCACCAACATCAGGATATACTAATACACTTCAGAATGTAGGAGAGATTCAAAATACTGGATTTGAGTTTTCTCTAGATGCGAGAGTTTTAACAGGTGAGTTTACATGGGATTTAAACGGCAATATATCATTTAATAAAACAAAAGTAACAAAACTATATGCTGGAAAAGATATTATGGGTGGTTGGCAGGACATGTTAATTATAGCTGATGATTTAAATTTGCTAAGAGAGGGAGAACCTATAAGTTCCTTTTATGGGTATTTAAATGATGGTTTTGATGAAAATGGTTTTGAGATTTATAAAGACTTAAATTCAGATGGAGAAATAAATTCAGACGATAAAACAATAATTGGGGATCCAAATCCAGATTTTGTTTATGGGTTAAATTCTGTAATGAATTATAAAAATTTTGAGTTGTCTCTATTTATTCAAGGTTCACAAGGAAATGATTTAGTTAATGTAAGTTCAATCGAGAACTCTCTCAACTATGGGTATGGTATGAATATGTACAAAGATGTGTTTTATGATCATTGGACACCAGAAAACACTAATGCAAAATATCCAAAAATAACAAGAACGCAAAGAATGAGATTTTCTGACAGAATTGTTGAAGATGGATCATATTTAAGATTGAAAAATATTCAGTTGTCTTATAATTTTCCTATTGACAAAATGAATATTAGTTTTTTAGAAAATCTTCGAGTTTATGTTAGCGCACAGAATTTGTGGACATTAACTAGTTATTCTGGATGGGATCCTGAAGTAAATTCTCTAGGAGGTGCAAGCTCAATTGCTCAAGGTATAGACCATCATACATATCCCACAGCAAAATCCTATACGTTTGGGGTAAATATTAGATTTTAAAAAAAATAAAGATATGAAAAAAACATTATTATTATTGTTATTAATTTTTATGTGTGTGGTTTCCTGTAGTGATTTATTAGAGGAAAACCCACAAGCATTAGCAGTTGAGACTTTTTATAATACTCCAGGAGAAGTGGAAGCAGGAATAGCTGCAATATACAATCCTATTAAAAATGGAATATCTCAACAAGAGGCTGTTTCATTAATTACAGTTATGTCTGATTTTTTCAATGGTAGAGCAAGTTGGGAGAATGCTGGTCTATATGATGTAAACTATAATACGCAAAATGCAACTCGTGCTCAAGGCAGATGGATAAATCTTTATAGTGCTATACGTAATGCAAATTTAATTATACAAAATGTCGCAGAAAATGAGAATTTAAGTGATGAAGATAAATCAAGATATGTTGGTGAAGCTAAATTTTTAAGAGCCTTATCTTATTTAAGATTAACGCAACTTTGGGGAGCTGTTCCTTTGAGAACCGAGGTTAATATTACTGAAATAGCTGTACCACGGAGCTCTACTGAGGATGTCTATAAGTTAATAGTTTCTGACTTGGAATATGCTGAAAATGAGCTGCCTGACACTCCATCGCCAGGACATCCTAGTAAATGGTCTGCTAAGACATGTTTAGCAGATGCTCATTTCTTCTTTGAAGATTACAGTAATGCTGCTTTAAAATCTAATGAAGTTATAAAATCCGGGAAATTTTCATTAGTTGAAGTTTCTAAACCTGATGATTTTGAAAATGTTTTCGGTGCGGCAGTTATGAACTCTTCAGAGGAAATATTTTATTTTCACTATAATGAAGAACATCCTTGGCAATATCTCAGGTATTTGCATGGAGTTAATGTTCCATATTTAGGTCTTGATGGTTATTTTGTTGCATATTCAAATAAAAGCTTTACACAAATTATAAATTGGGATGATAATGATTTAAGAAAACAATATGGATGGTATGAATATGATGGTTTTGATCCTGGTACAATACTGTGTAAAAAATTTAATGATCCAGGTTCATATTATCCATCTAATAATTATCCATTATATAGATACGCAGATGTTTTACTTATTTTCGCAGAGGCTTCATGTAGAGCAAATAAAAAGCCTACAGTAGATGCGGTCGAAGCGTTAAATCAAGTTCATCGCAGAGCATATGGCTATCCTTCAAATCAGAAATCTCCTGTTGACTTTGAAATTTCTGACTATACTGAAGAATCTTTTACTGAACTATGTTTTCAAGAAAGAGGCTATGAAACTATTGGAGAAGGTAAAAGATGGCTTGATATAAAGAGACTTGGTAAAGTAAAAGCAAGAGAGTTTATTCAAAAAATAAGAGGAGTTCAAATAACTGAAGGAAAATTTTTGTATCCTATTCCACAAACAGAATTTGATTATAATGAAGCTATAACAGAACAAAATCCAGGGTACTAAATTTAAATTAGAGTCTACGTAAAACATAAGTTTTTAACACATGTTTTATGTAGACCTAACCCGCATTATTCATCACTTTTATAGTGTTATATGTATTAGCCCCTAGTAATCAATGACATGATGACTTATTGAACCTTAATATCGATACCCACTTTTGGGTAATGTTCATTTTTATCTGGTCCCTGAGCTTGTCGAAGGGCGGTTATTGAGCCTGTCGAAATTAGGTCCCTGAGCTTGTCGATGGGTACCATCTGCTGTGTTGCAAACTCCTTGAAATAGCGGCCTATATCAGCGAAGTTCGACGCCCCAGCATCTACGCAAAGCTAATAACGTGAATAATGCGGACTAAGTGAATAATAATAT
>CAYVWK010000165.1:0-4507 GCA_964455235.1 uncultured Paludibacter sp. | reverse complement strand
CCAAAATGAATAATACGGCTAATCTACCACCTGTTTCTACTGATATTCCTACAGATACGACATTCAAAGGCAGTGGGTATGCGAGGAATGATGAGACGCCGTTTTGATGTGCCAATGTGCCGATATGCCAATGTGCCGATATGCCGATGTGCCGATGTGCCAATGAGCATAATTAAGAAATTAAGAAATGTAAGAATTTAAATATTCTACAATTATTATTCACATTAGTCACATCGGCACATTAGTCACATTATTCCCTCTCGTGCTTATACTTAAATACCACTGCAAATACTACTGCTACAACTAAGGCATAGGCAGCAAAGGTGAGCCAGATGCCTGGCCAGTCTTTAACGAGTGTGAGTTGGCCATCGATGAGGACAGGGTGCTCAAACCATTTGGCTATTACGAAACCAGCGATGAGGTTACCCATAACTGCTCCAATACCATTGGTCATCAACATAAATAGACCTTGTGCAGAGGATTGAATGGATGAGTCGGTGTTTTTCTCTACGAAAAGAGCTCCTGAAATATTGAAAAAGTCGAATGCCATACCGTAAATGATGCATGACCCGATTATCAATATAAAACCAAAAACAGTATTTCCAGCTATACCTAATAGGGCAAAACGTAATACCCAAGCTAACATACTGAAAAGCATCACGTTTTTGATGCCAAATCGTTTCATAAAGAAGGGGATAGCCAAGATGAATAAGGTTTCTGAAATCTGAGATACAGATAATATAATAGTAGAAAAGTTGTTGATGATACTTCCTTTAGGGAACACAAAATCATCCTGCAAAAAGCTATCACCATATGCATTCGTAAGCTGAAGTGCAGCTCCTAAAAGTAAGCTAAATACAAAGAATATCGCCATTTTCTTCTCTTTGAAAAGTACGAAGGCTTCCAATCCTAGTTTTTGTATCCAGCTTTGTTTTGCTTCTTTTTTCTTATTTTCAGAAGTGATATTGGGTAAACTAAAGAAAGCGAATATCCCTAATACAAAGGCTAAAATAGCAGCAATGATAAAGGAAACTTTGATACTATAACCCAATCCCCATTCTTTGGTGAAGAAATTGGTAACCCACATCGCCACAATAAAACCAACAGTACCCCATACACGTATAGGCGGAAAATCAACTATAGGATCTTTGCCATTCTTTTTTAATACACTGAAACTGATGGAGTTAGTCAAACCGATGGTTGGCATGTAAAAACTCATGGCTATCAATAACACCCAGAAAAAGGCGATAGGCGAGTCGATGTGTGGCAAAAAGAGCATGGTAGCACCAAAAAGGATGTGTAAAATAGCATAGACATAATTCGCTTTCCATTTATCGGCAATGATACCAAATAGCGTAGGCATGATGATGGATGCGAAACCCATGGTTGAAAAAACCAAACCAAATTGAGCACCGTTCCATTGTTTCTCTACAAAACCGTAATGACCTAAAGTCATCATCCAAGCACCCCAGACAAAAAACTGGAGGAAATTCACGACTGTGAGTTTAAATTTTAGTCCCATATTCAGGATATTATTAAGATTAATATTAATATAGTATATGCTTCATCATGGTGTATTTTATGGATGAAAGCCTATGCTTGTTTTTTTCAAAAGGAAGACAAAATTAAACAAAGATTTGATAATCCAAAAATTTGACTTATCTTTGCAGCGTATTTCTGTTCTATAATAAAGCTAATCTGCTTTTATACAACCAATTAAAAAAAATATTTTAACTTTTTATATAGACGTTTGCATCCACACACACACCTATCGGATAAACGTATTTTCAATATTATATGAGTAATTATAACCTTACCCAGCTTGAGTCTAAAGATATGGCCGAGCTAAAACAAATTGCGGGAGAATTAGACTTAAAGGTCTCTAATTCAATGACGCAACAAGCCCTTGTTTATGATATTTTAGATAAACAAGCTGAAGTCAACTCCCAAAAAAAGGCTGATGCCAAAGAGAAAAAAGCACAAGAAAAGCCGAAACGCACTCGTGTAGCTGTAAAGAAAACAGCAGCTCCTAAGGCAGAGGAAAAAGTAGAGAAAGAAAAGAAAGAGGAGACGAAGGCAGAACCAGCAAAAAAGGCAGCTCCTAAAAAGCAAGCTACACGTCAGGTGACTAAAAAAACTGAACCAGCCGTTGTAAATAAAGAGGAGCAGATTAAAGAGGAAAAACAGCCTGCAAAAAAGACCCCTGCGAAAAAAGCAGCAGATGATAAAACTCCTGCTGATAGTACACCTGCCAAGAAAACTACCAAGACTAAAATCATCAAACCTGTTACTAAAAAGCCTAAAGCACATGTAGTGGATACGGAAGCTGAGATTGATTTTTCTAATGAGGAGTCTGATGTTCAGGAGGTTCAAGATGTGGATGCTGTTGAAGCAAAAGTAGAGGCAACAGAAACTCCTGAGATTGAAGTACAAGCTTCTGAAGGGGATGCGCAACAGCCTGCAAAACATCAACATAAAAACGGACAAGCAAATAATAATATGCCTAATGGTCAAACTAACCAATCCAGTCGCTCACGATTTACCCCTCAACGTCCCGAGAAACAGTACGACTTTGACGGTCTGTTAGAAGGTACAGGTACTTTAGATATGGTGCCTGATGGCTATGGTTTTTTGCGTTCGTCTGACTACAACTATTTGAGTTCACCTGATGATATATATGTATCGCAATCGCAAATCAAGCTGTTTGGTTTGAAACCCGGTGATACTGTAACAGGTACTATTCGTCCGCCCAAAGAAGGTGAAAAATATTTTCCACTTATTCGTGTTCTAAAAATCAATGGTAGGTCGCCCGAATATGTGCGTGACCGTGTACCTTTTGAGCATCTAACGCCTTTGTTTCCAGATGAGAAGTTTACGCTTTGCACTGGTAAAAACGACCCTTTATCCATTCGTATGGTAGATTTATTTTCTCCTATAGGGAAAGGTCAGCGCGGTTTGATTGTAGCGCAACCTAAGACTGGTAAGACCGTTTTACTCAAGGATATAGCTAATGCTATCGCTGCCAATCATCCAGAAGTATATATGATTATTTTATTGATTGATGAGCGACCAGAAGAGGTTACAGATATGGCTCGTAGCGTGAATGCAGAGGTTATTGCATCTACTTTTGATGAGCCTGCAGAACGTCATGTTCGTGTTGCGGCTATGGTGCATGAAAAAGCAAAACGCTTAACCGAATGTGGGCATGATGTGGTGATTCTGCTTGACTCTATCACACGTTTAGCACGTGCTTATAATACAGCAGCACCAGCATCAGGTAAAATATTATCGGGTGGGGTAGATGCAAACGCATTGCACAAACCTAAACGTTTCTTCGGCGCCGCTCGTAATATAGAAAGTGGTGGTAGTCTGACCATCATTGCTACTGCTTTAACCGAGACAGGCTCCAAAATGGACGATGTGATTTTTGAAGAATTTAAAGGTACAGGTAATATGGAATTGCAGTTGGATAGAAGGTTATCTAACAAACGCGTATTCCCTGCTATAGATATTATGGCATCCAGCACACGCCGCGATGACCTATTACATGATAAAGATACACTTAATCGCATGTGGATTCTGCGTAAATACCTCTCTGATATGAATACAGTTGAAGCGATGGAATTTATGAAAGAACGCATTGAGCGAACAGATAATAATGATGAGTTTCTGTTGTCGATGATGACGTAGTACTAATGTGCCGATGAGACTAATGTGCCAATAAGACTAATGAGACTAATATGAATTAATTGGCACATTATTCACATTGGCATATCGGCACATCAATTCACAACTCAACAACTCAGCAACTCAACAGTTCAACAGTTCAACAACTCAACAATCAATAAACAATGAATTTACTAACAGGAAAAGTAGCAATCGTGACAGGTGCGGCACGTGGTATTGGTAAGGCGATTGCGCTGAAGCTTGCTTCAGAAGGTGCTGCTATTGCATTCACTGATTTGAATATAGACGAGAATGCATTGAATACGCAAAAAGAAATTGAGGCTTTAGGTGTTAAAGCGAAAGGATATGCTTCTAATGCGGCGGATTTTGAAGATACGCATAAAGTCGTGGAAGAAATCCATCAAGAATTTGGACGTATCGATATTTTAGTGAATAATGCAGGGATTACCAAAGATGGTTTGATGATGCGCATGAGCGAGGCTCAATGGGATGCGGTTATCAATGTAAACCTGAAATCAGCTTTTAACTTCATCCATGCTTGTACGCCTATTATGATGCGTCAACGCAACGGCTCTATCATTAATATGAGCTCGGTGGTGGGTGTGTCTGGTAATGCAGGGCAAGCGAACTATTCTGCTTCTAAAGCGGGTATGATAGGCTTAGCGAAATCCATTGCTAAAGAGTTAGGTTCTCGTGGTGTACGCGCCAATGCTATTGCTCCGGGCTTCATCGAGACAGAGATGACGCAAGCTTTAACAGATGAGCAGCGCGCGAAATGGGCTGAAATGATTCCATTGCGCCGTGGTGGTAAACCCGAAGA
>CAYVWK010000164.1:0-4582 GCA_964455235.1 uncultured Paludibacter sp. | reverse complement strand
GACGGTATTTCCATATATAGTGTAGCAAATATTCACTGTGCGACATGTTATTAATTTTGATAGTTTAATATTAGTGTCTGCAATGATATTAATTAAAATTGAATTCGACAATTATAATTCTGACTTGTAGTACCAATTTAACTAAAACAAGAGCGACTATATTATTCTTCAAAGTAGGCGCAAAAAGATATACAATTGCAGAGAGTAATTTTACAATTATCCATTTGCCATCCTATAAATAATTAAACCAATTAACCCCCGCTGACACGGTTTTGCAAACCGTGCTTTATCAGCAATGCCATCGATTACAAATCGGCACTGGCGGACAAATTTAAATTAACATTTATTGCATAACCCTTCTCATCTCCTCAGTTATTTGAATTAGTCAAGCCTATCATTCAATAATCACAAGATGTTATGATTTTGTGTCATAAAACTGTAGGCAAAATGATTGTCGATTACTTAATGATTGATAATGAGGTCAATAAATCCGCAAAACGACAAAAACATATAACATAATTGACAGACAAATCGATTTTGAGATGCAATTTTAAGATCATAATTGTATATCACATTGGATTAAAGCATCAATTATAATAGTAGAATTGATATATATAAGCCTTATACAGCTCAAATCTACAAGTAGAATTGTATGTCAGGTGGGACAGTTAGTCCAATTCTACATGTAGAATTGTATGTCAGGTAGTGTGGGAACATCAATTATAGCCTGCTGATATGTTAAAATATGATAGAATAATTGTTCCTGCACATCACGACACAATGAACTGAATAGAGATAATTGTTTCGGTTAGAAACAAAATAACATGCCTATGCAGAATGATTATTAGGGAACACACCGAAGACACAAAATCAAACGAGTTTGCCCTTGCGGGACATAAGGAAATGACAAAATCGAAGCGTTTTATTACACCATTAAGGTTTGGGAAGACAAAATATAATGGGATTTATCTGACGGCAATATTTTTTTTATACTCTTCATTATCTTAGCAAATAGCTTGTATATAGGAAAATATTATCTCAGTTGAACCACTTTTTAGTTGGTAAATTATTATGCTAACCCAATATTTTTTGCCCTAATAAAGCGTAATGAAAGAGTAAAACGCACTATATTTTTCATATTCCTACTAACTTTGCACAAATAATAATAAATCACAAGATGAATTTTCGAGATATTTCACACGCAGAAAAAGAACTACTTATAGAAAATGGTTGCAGTTCTGATGATTGGGATCTAATAAAAGTAAAAAATGGATTTAGCCCCAAATACATAAGAAACACTCATTTTTCAGGCAATATAAGGCTTGGAATTTTAGATCATTATTTTCATTTGGCAGGTGGTGTCAAAAAACATTCATGCATAAATAATGCTGTAATTCATAATAGCGAAATAGGCGACAATGTGGTGATAGAAAACATACAAAACTATATAGCTAATTATGTTATAGAAGATAATTGTTTCATACAAAATGTAGATGTAATATATGTTGAAGATCAAACAACGTTTGGGCATGGCACCAAAGTTAATGTATTGAATGAAACTGGGGGACGCGAAGTTTATATCACAGATAAGCTATCATCTCATTTTGCATACATTTTCTCGTTGTACAGACATCGTCCTGAACTTATTGATAAAATGAAATCGATAATTGATGAATACACAAACAATAAGTCATCAAATAAAGGTATCATAGGAAGGAATAGCGAGATTGTGAATGTAGGATGCATTAAAAATCTCGCCATAGGATCTTTTTGCAAAATCAAAGGCTCGATGATGCTCAAAAATGGCAGTATAAACAGCAATGAGCATGCCCCTATATACATAGGACGCAATGTCATAGCCCAAGATTTTATTGTATTATCAGGCTCAAGACTCGACGGTGGCACAATCGTTTCTCGTTGTTTTATTGGTCAGGCATGTGTATTAGATCATGGCTACTCGGCATCCGACTCTTTATTTTTCAGCAATTGTCAAGGCGAAAATGGAGAGGCATGTGCATTATTTGCCGGACCTTTTACAGTCACTCACCACAAATCTACACTATTAATTGCAGGTATGTTTTCGTTTATGAACGCTGGTTCTGGCTCAAATCAAAGCAACCATATGTATAAACTAGGGCCAATTCATCAAGGCATAATAGAGCGAGGAGCAAAAACCACAAGTAATTCATACATACAGTGGCCAGCTAAGGTTGGACCATTTTCGCTGATAATAGGCCGCCATAGCCAGCACTCTGACACTTCAGACCTTCCTTTTTCTTATTTAATAGAAAGCGACAATAACACTACTCTTGTGCCTGCTATTAATCTAAAGAGTGTTGGTACAATTCGAGACGCAAAAAAATGGCCCGAGCGGGATAGGAGACAAGACTTAAACAAACTGGATTCAATAAATTTTAATCTACTTAGTCCCTACACTTTACAAAAAGTATTTAATGCCATGCAAATTTTGAAACAATTGCAAGAAACAGCTGGCAAAACTTCTGAAATTTATACCTATCAAAGCTGTTATATAAAAAACTCATCATTGAGGCGAGGTTTGGAATTATATGAAATGGTTATTCATAAATTCTTAGGAAATTCAATTATAAAGAGGTTAGAAAAAACAGAGTTTAAGACAAATTATGAGATTAGGCAACAATTAATACCAGATACAAACTCAGGAATGGGCGAATGGCTTGACATATCAGGACTAATCGCTCCCAAATCTGAGATTGAATCTTTATTGACAGGGATTGAAAATGAAGAAATAAAATGTCTCCAAGAGATTAATGACAGATTTAGAGAAATTCACAAAAACTACTACACACTTGAGTGGACATGGGCATGGGACAAAATTCAGAGCTTTTATGGTGTGTCGATAGATACAATAACAGCAGAGGACATAATAGAAATAGTAGAAAAATGGAAAACATCTGTAATAGATCTTGATAAAATGATTTATGAAGATGCAAGAAAAGAGTTTTCTCTATCATTTAAAACCGGATTCGGAGCTGACGGTAATATTCAAGAACAAGCTATGGATTTTGAATCTGTAAGAGGAGCCTTCGACAATAATCCATTTGTTATCACCACTTTAAATCACATAAAAGAGAAACGAGCACTAGGTGATGAAATTATCGAGAGAATGAAGAAAGTAAGCACTCATAATATTTAGACTTTGTCAGAATCTTTCAAAGATGTCTTTATTATTTATACATTATCTAATTATGATAGGAATATAACATGAGAATAGAAGACATCATCTAACGTATTAGCAAAGATTTATTCGTACATTAAGTTGCAAATAATAAGAATATTAAGTAACTTTGTGAGAAATGACAAAACAAAAGATTACACTTTTAGGTTTATCAATAGTCATAATTTTAATAACTCAAAATAAAAAATGAATAAACTAACAGGTCATGTTGCGCAAATAATCGGACCAGTAGTGGACGTATATTTCGAACTTAACGGGAATGGAAACAGAGACCTCCCCGCAATAAATGATGCCCTAACTATTATAAAAGAAAACGGAAATCCTGTGGTGCTGGAAGTACAGCAACACATTGGAGAAAATACAGTAAGAGCTGTAGCTATGGACTCGACTGATGGTCTTAAACGAAAAATGTCGGTAATAGCTCATGGAAGTCCAATTAATATGCCAATGGGTATTGAGACAAGAGGGCGCCTTCTTAATGTAACGGGCGACGCTATTGATGGACTTAAGGAACTTGACAAAAGTATTCATAATCCTATCCACAGAGAACCTCCAAAATTTGAAGATCTGACAACCACAACCGAAGTTTTATACACAGGCATAAAGGTTATAGATCTAATTGAGCCTTATTCCAAGGGCGGGAAGATTGGACTATTTGGTGGCGCAGGAGTAGGAAAAACAGTTCTTATTCAAGAGCTTATAAATAACATAGCTAAAGGAAAAGGTGGTTTTTCAGTTTTTGCAGGTGTTGGAGAACGAACCAGAGAGGGTAATGATTTACTTCGAGAAATGATTGAGTCAGGAATTATTGACTATGGATCAGAATTTAAGAAAAGTATGGAGGAGGGACATTGGGATCTTTCAAAAGTAGATTACGAAGCTCTTTCTAAGTCGAGAGCCACATTGGTGTTTGGGCAAATGAACGAGCCACCAGGTGCAAGATCATCTGTTGCTCTTTCAGGTCTAACATTAGCAGAGTCATTTAGAGATATGAACTCCGAAGGGAAATCAGACATTCTATTTTTTATAGATAATATTTTTAGGTTTACACAAGCAGGTTCAGAGGTATCAGCTTTATTAGGACGAATGCCTTCAGCAGTTGGATACCAACCCACTCTAGCCACAGAAATGGGAGCTATGCAAGAGAGAATAACCTCAACCAACAAAGGCTCAATCACGTCTGTACAGGCCGTATATGTTCCCGCAGATGATTTGACAGACCCAGCTCCAGCTACTACTTTTTCGCATCTTGATGCTACAACAGTATTGAGCCGAAAAATATCGGGCTTGGGTATCTTTCCTGCAGTTGATCCGCTCGAATCCACATCGCGAATATTAACACCCGAGATAGTTGGCGAGGAGCAC
>CAYVWK010000163.1:0-4589 GCA_964455235.1 uncultured Paludibacter sp. | reverse complement strand
TGTTTCAAAAAACTGTATGCCTTCTAATAGCGATAAATCCTGTGCCTTGCGACTGATTTTATTTATCATAGCCCAATTGGAACTTGCATATCCTATCACTTCTTGTTGGTCGTTGCGTATGCAAAAGTTCCGACTGGTAGTCACCCTGTTCACAGATTCTATCCAAGTTTCAATATGTATCTTTTCATATTGATATGGTCGTTTTTTAATTTCAATAGCCAAACGTAACAACACCCAAGATAAGTCTTGTTCATTTAGTTTGCGCATTCCAAACCCATTTTCCTCTGCATTATATCCAGCTGCTGTAAGTAGTAAATCTGTGAAAGAAGCTAATGTGATTTGGTAATTAAAGTCAACCGATTGAGGGGATACCTCGAAACTATATATTTTTCTTAAATCTGACATGATTAATAATTAACTGTCATTAAAAGTGTGCAAAGATACTCAAAAAAAGGGAAAATCTAAAAAAATTAAACCCTCCCTTCTTTAGTTGTATATTTGTAGTACACTAAATTATTGAAAATTTATAAATACAAAACTCTTGATAAACTTCTTCTGGCCGTAAAACAGCTTTTGGGAAGTGAGCAATATTAGGTGAATTTGGGAAGTTTTGTGCTTCTAAGCAGATGGCATCTTGTTCTCCAAAGCTTTTCCCATACTTACCAGTTTGCTGATCAACCCAGTTAGCAGTATAGATTTGAATGCCTGGCTGTGTTGTGAAAACTTCCATCTTTCTGCCACTTGTAGATTCTGTTAAAACTGCAGCCAAGGCTAAGCCATTGGGCTGGTTTTTACGAATTGCCCAATTATTATCAATTCCCCTTCCTGGAACGTACTCGGGCGCATCAATTACATCTCCAATACGAACAGGTTTGCGGAAGTCGAAAACGCTGTTATCTACAGGGCGAACTTCACCTGTAGGACTAGCCGTATCATCTAATACAGTATGAAAATCAGCTTGTATTTGCAATTGATGATCGCGAACTGTGCCATTTCCTACTCCCTTCAAATTGAAGTAAGAGTGATTTGTCAACCCAATTACAGTTGCTTTATCTGTCGTAGCTTCGTACGCTATCTTCAACTCATTATCCTCTGTAATCGTGTAGGTTACATAACAATCTAAAGTGCCAGGAAAGCCTTCTTCACCATCAGGAGATTGATAGTACATTGTTATGCTGTTATCAGTATGATTTTTTACCTCCCACACTTTTGAGTTAAAGCCTTCGATACCTCCGTGAAGGGAATTACCTCCATTATTTTGAGCAAGCGTATATTCTACGCCATCCAAAACAAACCTTCCATCTTTAATTCTATTCGCAAATCGACCACAAGTAGTACCAAAATAAGGCTCTTTGTCGATGTTTTCTTGCAAGCTATCAAAGCCCAATACCACATCATCAAACGCACCATTTCTATCCACCACCATCAATTTGAGAATTTTTGTGCCGAAATTAGTAACCTCAGCCAGCATTCCCTGTGAGTTTTTGATGGTAAAGCGTTTGACTTCTTTACCATCTATATTGATTACAGTCATCCCTTATGTTCGTTAAAAAAGTTTGCTTGCACCATTACCGATTTCAGCTATGTAGAAATCAGGTTTAATACCAATACGTTTCTCGTAATTAGCACCGACTTCAGCAATAAATGTATCAATAGCTTCATCTTTTACTAAAGAAACTGTACATCCACCGAAGCCACCACCCGTCATACGTGAACCAATTACACCTTCCACTTTCCAAGCTTCTTCTGCCATCGCATCTAACTCAGGGCCAGTCACCTCGTAATCATCGCGCAAGGATGCGTGCGAAGCATTCATCAACTGCCCAAATAAAGTTAAATTACCTGCTTTTAGTGCTGCAACAGCATCCGATGTGCGCTGTACTTCACCCACAACATGGCGCGCACGTTTATGCGCAACGGGGTCAGTAATTGCCGATTCAATTTCTTTGAAATCAGCTTCGGTAAGTTCAGCTAAGTACTTGATTTTTTTCACTGTATTGATTTGCTCAACTGCTTTTTGACATTGAGCAACACGCTCATTATAAGCTCCAGAATCTAGTTTGTGCGGTGAATGTGTGTTTGATATAACGATTTTCACACCTTCTAGTTTCACGGGAACCAATTCAAATTCGAGGGTGTCTGTATTCAAATGCACTGCATGGTCTTTTGCACCATTAGCAGATACAAATTGGTCCATGATACCACAATTTACCAAAGCAAATTCATGCTCGGCTTTCTGACCGATAAGTGCTAATTCTGTTCTGTTGAAACCTGTTCCTAACTGGTCGTTCAAAGCATAAGCAGTCACCACTTCCAAAGCAGCCGATGAGGATAAACCAGCGCCATTAGGCACATCACCCCAAATCAATATATCATAACCATGCGTAAACTCAATGCCTCTTTTGATGAATTGTGCCATCACACCCAAAGGATAATTTACCCATGAATTTTCCAAACGTGTAGTCAGTTGATTGAAGTCCAAACTCAAAATTTCAGGTTGATTCATAGATTTGAATCTCATCACTTGCTCGTTGTTTTTAGCAAGCAATAACTTAGTGCCAAAAGTTAAAGCACAAGGGAAAACAGCACCACCATTATAGTCGGTATGCTCGCCAATTAAATTAACACGTCCAGGGGAAAAATAACCAGCTTCAGCTTCTTGTCCATAGGTTTCGACAAAAGCTTTTTTTAATTCTTGAATTGTCATATTGCTATTTTTAGATATTAGTTTGATGAATTGACGACAAAAATACGGATAATACTTTTAAGTATATATGAAAAATTAGTCAATAATTAGTAATAATTTGATTTTCATTGAGGCTAAAAGATGAGATATTGCATTTTACATCACATCAAGGAGATTTTTAATTTTATAAAAATTTCGGCGGGAAACGAGTATGTCAATGTCTTTTAAATTAAAAGGATATGTAAAAATGCATTTAAAACTTTTGTTTTCAATCCTATCTAAATGACTTAAATTGACGATGAAAGAAGGATTTACTAATACATAGGAGAGTGCAAGTTGAACAATATCTTTATGTGATGTCCCCGGTTTTAGTTGATGTTTTTGTTCATTTATCAGCACCACTAACCAGCCACTTTCTTTACGCTCAAAATACAGCACCTCATCCTTTCCGAAGAGCGACAAACCCGAAATAGTTTGCACGCCTACCTTCCGATTAAGCGAAATTAATTGCTGTAACTGCTCTTGTAAGTTTGATTGACAACTGCATTGCTTGTCCCTTATGCGTGCAATAACTGCGTCTAATTCTTCCTTTTGATAAGGCTTTAATAGATAATCGGTGGCTGCTACACGCAAAGCTTCTAATATGTATTTATCAAAAGCACTATAAAACACGACACTCATCTGCCAATCAACTTTCCCTTGAATGTTTTTCAAAAAATCCAACCCACTCATTAGCGGCATTTCAACATCTAAAAACAGCAAGGCTGGTCGAAAACTCAATACAGATTCTCTGCCTTTAGAGACTGATGTACAGGTATCTATCA
This sequence comes from uncultured Paludibacter sp., assembly GCA_964455235.1. GTDB lineage: Bacteria > Bacteroidota > Bacteroidia > Bacteroidales > Paludibacteraceae > Paludibacter. Next base: position 1,079 of record CAYVWK010000163.1, on the reverse strand, counting down.
CTTTGATGTCATCATAGGTGTCCAAATCATTTTTCAATGTTTGAATGCATCCTTTTTTATCATCAATAATGATGGTTGTGATTAATTTACTCATAATTCGTAATTGTATGCTAAGGGTATTTGAATGCTTACTTTGGTGCCTTGCGCTTGATTATCAATGTAATTTTCCTGAATTTGGAAATCTGCTTTTTCTGTATTTTTATCGTTCAATAAATCCATGGTTTTACGCAAAATTTTCAAACCGCTGCCCGTACCTTTATTATTTTGTTGCTGATGATTTACCTGAAATCCTTTGCCATTATCGCAAATATCAATATAAAGGAAATTTGCATCTTGTCTTATTTGAATAGCTAATTGATTATCTTCCCTATCTTCATCAAAAGCGTATTTAAGCGCATTTTCAACTGGGATTTGAATACACATAGCAGGTATCAAGATTTGCAAATCGACAGAATTAGCAATATCCCATTGAATTGCAGGGAGTTCATGCTGCGTGCATTTCAGCAGTTCGATGTAATTTTTCACATTCTCCACTTCGGTCTCAGCTTGGATGGTTAACTGCTCCGATACGGTCAGGTTGCTGCGTATGGCTTTTATCAGGTAGCCAACCGACTGGCTAAGTTTGGGATGGGCTTTGAGGTCGGGAATGAGGGTATTCAGCACATTGAAAATGAAGTGGGGCGACATGCGATTTTGCACATTTTCTAAACGTAATCTGCTAATAGTCGCTGTTTGTGTTGCACGATATGTTTCGTGCTTTTTGCGACGGTATATACCAACAATAATCAGACTTAAAACAAGGATGATAATCCCCAAAAATACAAAAGCTAAGGTATTGCGCATCTGTTGCACTTTCCGCTCCTGTTGCTTGATAAAGAGGTCTTTTTTCAAGATAGTAGTGTCCTGACTATACCGAAACTTCATCTCTTCAATATTATTCTGAACGGTCGTATTGCGCTTCTCTATGTCAATGAATTGTGCCGCCTTTGCATATTTATACGCTTTTTTGAAATCACCCTTCTGTTTATACAATTCCTCTAAGCGTTTTCCATGTAAATATTGATATAAAGAACTGATGG
>CAYVWK010000162.1:0-4614 GCA_964455235.1 uncultured Paludibacter sp. | reverse complement strand
TCAACATCCCAATGTACGAGTAGTGAATCACCTGGATAAATAGTACCTATATTCGCATTGATGTTTTTCACAAGAATATCAGGGAAAGGTTTCAACCATACTTTCACAGAATTTTCAGCGCGTAACTGGTTGTTATTTTCATTGACTTCTACAATATTATTACTGATGTCTGTGCGTACAAAAATATAGTAATCACCATCATATTCAGCAGGAATGGTAATGGTATAAGTCTGCGTATAGCTATCATCAGGCTGTAGTTGCTTCAAATTATATTTCGCCATCAACTGCGTTTTTGAGCTATTCGCCGCCGAATCTGTGGAGATATAAACCGCATCGCGCCAAGCCTTTCCGCCCGTATATTCCTGACCTGTGTTTTTAATGGTGAAAGTTACATCAAACTCACCACCCGATTGAATTTCAGCAGGCACAATAATATCAACTACCTCTAAATCAGGGAGATTTTTGACTGTAAACTGATGAATTTCACTATGTTCATTAGAGCATTCGTTGGTAGCAGCCACTTTCCAATTATAGGTAGTCCCAACCTTCAAATTATTGACTGCAAAATTTGGTGAATATATATAATTGCGATAAGGACTTGAAGGCATATCAGCCCCATCCTCCCACAAATAAAACTGATAATACTTCGCATTCAGGGAAGGTTGCCAGTAGAAAGTGATATTCCTTTCCTGATTGACAACACCCGTTTCAGGCAGTAAACCCGTTGGTGCTACCGTAGGTTTACATACCACCTCAACAGCTTTATTAGTAGTCAAAGAAGCCAGATTCTCGTTGAATAAAGCCTGCTGAATCTGCACATAATCATGACCCGGACTTAAAGACACCAAACCTAAACGGCAAATTATCCCTTCACCCGTGATAGGAGTAGCTGTAGCAAAGGAAACCTTAATATCTTTATTCGTTACTTTGCTCTCTACGCTGACAGGAAAATCGCCTTGTTCCACCAGCGAACTCACACCATCCAAAATCTCAGGAAGCCGGATGGTAAAATCGCCAGAAAAGACTTGCACGCCCTGCCCTACTTCTATTTTCAAGTCTAACAGGAAGGTATCTTGCGGCTCAACAGTTTTGGGCACAACACTCAACCTTACACCTCTTACCTCATAATCGCCTGTGGACAGCTCGGTATTTCCCTGACTATCAATCACCTGCAATTTGGTTTTACCAGGTGCAACTCCTTTTGCTTTACTATTCTCTTCAATACTGATAATATTGGGATTGGGGCTACTGAAAGTATAAGGTGCAACACCATTATAGCCTGAAATATTCACCGTTTCCCCTACAAATAAAGTAGATGAAGAAGGATATATTAGAGGTTTGGGCAATGCAGTAATATAGGCTGTACCGTTGGTGACTAATAAAGTTGGATTTCCTTCATTGAGCATGGATTTGCCAAGATTCCAACTGATATTGGTTGTATAGGGAGCTTTAGCATAAAAGCTCAGATAGATTAAATCACCGCTACCAGTTAAAGGAGTTACACCCGCTCCTGTCAGCTGGATCTCACCTGCCTTAGAGCTGTTTACCACTGGTTCGCCCCAACTTTCTAAAGTGGCAGCAACACCTGCAACACCTATAAACTCTAAGGCACTTTGATTGTAGTTTAAAGCCAATTTATATGCATAAATGCCTTTACCAGTCAGCAATGAATCGCTGCTAATCACCAACTGAAAGGTATCTTTCTCATTGACGTTCACCGAGTTCACACGAAAGCGAACCTCCTGAGCCGCAGTTTGATTAATAAAACCGCAACAGACTATCAGAAGGAAAAATGTGATGATATGTTTATGAAGTTTTTTCATGAGTTTGATTCTTTAAAAGATGAAACTTTAATAATTGAAAAATGAAGATAAATTTAAGGGATTGAACTCCACTTAATACTTATTTATCATCAGTTTTTCCGTATAAATCATATCACCCGCATGTATGCGAATCAAGTAAACACCTTGTTTCAACTGACCCATTGCACTGAATGAAATATAGGTTTTATCGTTATCCATGGTATTAACAACAGTACTATATATCAGCTTAGCCGACACATCCATCAAAGCAATTTGAGTCTGCGCATTTTTCATTTGCTGATTGAGTTTCAGTACGATATTATCAGCATCTACCCAAACTTTAAATTTATCGTTTGAAATACCCATTAAGCCTGAAGGTGATTTCGCTTGAATGGTGATGGTAGGTTTTTCCACTTCCACCTCATTTTCATTCGCTTTCACTGATTGAATAGTAATTTCAGATTCAGCTATATCAGTTTGTTTAAATTTGAAGTCTAAATACACCACAGCATCTTCTAAATTCAAACTATAAGCAGAAGCCATAGAGAGTTTCAGTACGCCATCAGAAACATCATCCTTGCGGACAAAGGCAATGGAATTTGCGATGTTATCTTTCGACAGCCCGATGAGTTCAAGCTGATGAGCATTGAAATTCAGACTGATGTCGATGGAGCTGATGTCGTCTTGAGCCTTGAGTTGTAGGGGCAAACGCACTATAGCGTTGTCCTCAACATCCTGAGGAGTTCCATAGCTAAGTAGATGATAGGTAGCCGCAGGGGCTTTGCGCATCAGCATTTGTTGAGCAGAGAAGTTTGGATTCAACCCAACATTATACTTCAAAATCAGCGAAGCATCATACGAACTGATGGTATTATCTCTACTCACATCTGCAACGGCTTGCTGCTTCGCATTCAAATTGATATTGCCCACCGCATGTTGCAATACCAAAGAAGCATCATAAGCAGAAATATCCCCATTTAAACTCACATCACCTAATTCAGCTTTGAGTAAATCAGCAGCAAAAGGTGTGTAGTTTACGTTATTGGAAATACGTGTACCTATACCATCGGGGTTCGAGCTATGTTCAGGACCGCTTTCATGTCCAAACCAACAATTGGTTGACTCTACTGTTGTAGCTGTATTTTTATTCCAAATAGCATAGCCATAAGATTTATTCATGGCTTTAAAATCACAATCTTGAATGAGAGGGAAAGAAGCATTTTCGCACATGATAGCATTATAGCACTTATCAAAGCGTGTATTGTGAATGGTAGGCGAAGCATTTGAAGCTAACACACCCGCTCTCGAACTATAGCCAGCATGTCTAATCACACAATTATCTAAAATACAATCCGCATCCACCGCTTCATTATAGAAATAGATACCATACCAAGAAGTTTCAGTAGGCACAACAGCAGCACCATCAGCATGGGTATCGCCACCATAAAAATCATCATAAATAGAAGTAAACACCACCGCATCTTCTATATTCGCTCCGCCTATAGCTTTCAGGCCATTACGAACATATAAATTACCAGCATTTTCAAACTTCATCACAACCCCAGGATCGATGGTTAGAACTGCCGATGTACCGATATTATAAGTACCTAAAGCATAAGGCATATTCTCAATACCAGCAAACGAACGCTTTATCAGTTGAGCATTTTGGTTCAAAGTTTCATTTTCCAACCTGAAAGCTCGGGCTGTTCTTCCACTGATGATATTATCTGAATTAACCGCAGGGAAATTAATTGCGGAAATGGTAAGCGGATAGTTCACATCATGAAAAATATTGTTCGTAACGATAGGTGCACTTGTTCCCACCAATGAAATAGCACCTTTATTCACATTATCAAATCGACATTGATTGATGGTAATATTGGAGTTTTTCAAGCTGATAGGATTACGATAAGCATACCTAAATACGGCATGTTCAACCTTAGAATTATCATTCGATGCAGCATTGAATGTTAGGAATGTACCATTGTTATAAATAGTTTGCTGACCATCACTTTGAGTATCTTTTGGAGTACCATACTTATCATCTTCAATAGTCGTAAAAGCAACTGGTTCTTCAGCTGTACCTAACACATTCAGCTTACCATTCACCACCCATTCACCATAACCTTTGAAGGTAAGTCCAGCTGGTACTGTAACTTCATTATTTATAGTCAAGGTATAATCGGTGATATAGGTAATAGGATTATAACCTGCGAAACTCCGTTTAGGAACTACACCATCAATCACCCCAGCTCTCACATATAAAGCAGTGTATCCCACATTCGATAAGCTAATATTATTACCAAAAGTAGGGTTACTAAACAAGTCCAAATACACAGGAGCTTTGGATATATTATTGAAAACGGTATTTTTGATTTCAGGATTAGCATCACCAAAAACAGCTATACCGTGATTGTTTGAAAAACTGATACTTACAGAATCAACTACACCTCCACAGCTTGAAAAAGCCAAAGGAGAGTCTGCATAGCTACCGTCCACATAGCTTTGTGAAGAATAAGCAATCATGCAATTTTTCAAGATATTGCTTTTCTCCTTCGAGTTTGAACTAAAACTGATACCTCCCCAATCATTATTCCCTGGTATAGTTGTAGTACCATTATTATTGGTATCACCTCCTTGTGAGTCGTCGTGTATAGAAGTAAAAACAATCTTTTCATTTTTAGTACCAACGGCTTGCAGCTGACCATCAACTAAAATAGAAGGACTACTGAAATTCGTTTGCTTCAGTACCACGCCAGGTTCAATATTCAAAGCTTTATCCTTATTAACAGTCAGACGAGAATTTAGCACA
>CAYVWK010000161.1:0-4615 GCA_964455235.1 uncultured Paludibacter sp. | reverse complement strand
ATCGTAGGACGTTATAAAGCAACTATTAGAACAATTTCAGGCGTGTATTCATCAGAAACAAAAAATGATTCAGACTTCCAAAAAGCCACTGAATTGACCGAAAAATTTGCACAGAAAGAAGGTCGCCGCCCTCGCATCATGATTGCGAAAATGGGACAAGACGGTCACGACCGCGGTGCGAAAGTAGTCGCTACAGGTTATGCCGACTCAGGCTTTGATGTGGATATGGGACCTCTATTCCAAACTCCAGCAGAAGCTGCCAAACAAGCCGTTGAGAATGACGTACATATCATGGGCGTTTCATCTTTAGCAGCTGGTCATAAAACCTTAGTGCCACAAGTAATCGAAGAGCTTAAAAAGTTAGGTCGCGAGGATATTTTAGTGATTGCAGGTGGAGTAATCCCAGCGCAAGACTACGACTTTCTTTACAAAGCAGGTGTTGCAGCTATCTTCGGACCTGGTACATCCGTAGCCAAAGCAGCGGTTACGATTATGGAGATTTTGTTGGAAGACTGATTAATGTGCTGATGTGCCGATGAGACTAATTGTTAATGATTAATGATTAATTGTTAATGTGGAATGTTAGGTAAGTGTTGAGAACCAGCAACTAGCAACCTCATCAGTCTCATCGGCACATTATTCTCATTGGCATATCGGCACATTGGCATATTAGTCCCATTGGCACATCATTTTCGCATCGTCTTCACACTCACTATATGGGTTGTTACGCCTATAGCAATGAGTATCAGTAGAATTTTGATGTAGAGATTATCTACGAAAAAGATGGCTGAGGTTAGGATGGTGAGCCATAGGAAGGTGATGGAGGTGATTTTGACGTGGAGTGGGATGCCTTTTCCCTCGCGGTAATTAGAGATATAACTACCAAACCATTTATTGGTCATTAACCAGTGATATGCCTTATCGGAGCTTTTTGCAAAAGCTGCTGCTGCCAATAATAAAAAGGGAGTAGTAGGTAATACAGGTAAAAACATCCCTAAAATTCCTAAGCCTACACATATAAACCCAGCAATAATAAGGATGTTTCTTTTTAAATTATTCATTGTGAATGATAGTTTTATTCTGAGTTGCGCGCAAAGATAAACTTATTGCAGCTATATCTAGAATAAAACAAGAGAGTCTTGATATTGTTTGTTTATTTTACTTCATCACTTTAATGGTCTCGCTACCAATTTTTATCACATATACACCTGTTTCTAAGTCAGTTAAATTAATATGAGTTGTATTAGCAGTATATTGACCTATTTTGACGCCTGCAATATTATAAATGCTAATCTCTGATGTTATATTTTCTGGTAATATTAAATGACCATCAGCCATAAATACTTTTCCTTCTAATTCAGATTTTACACCTGCTGGAGATAATACTACCTCTATTTCATTTGAAAAATTAGAAGTTGTTAAATCATCCAAAGCTGTTACCATATAATAATAAATGTCTTCGGTTAAGTTGCTGACAACGAGGGAGGTACCTGTGGTGGTATAAGGAGAATCATCGGTAAGAATATAATCAATACTCTCATCATCAAATTCATGCATACCTAGGTCATCCACATAGGTGAAATCCTCTACAAACCATTCATCTTCATTAAACTCATTTGCAGGACTGTTTACATCACTTGCACGAATCAGCGTAAGATCTACACCAAATTCATCTTTGCTATTTGGGTCACCAACCACATCTATTAAAACATCATTTTTGAATAGGCCCATTGCATCATTACCTGTATAGGACATAACGCGACCACCTTGATTTGTTGCATGAAACTTAATGACTAAATCAGCTGTTTCTACAAATGCAGCAAAGCCTTCATTAATAATAAGATACGTACTATTATTAGGTAATGTGCCACTTAAAGGTAGAGTATAAGCAACGGTTTGCGCCCAGCCAGTACCATTTAGAGCTTGTTTCAAACTATAGTTAGATAAATCAACTCCTTGACCAGTACCATTAAAAATTTCAATAGCTCTGTCGTTGCTTTTTCCTTCAGCATATTCAGATATGATTAAATCTGTAGCAACATTATCTGTTATCTCTTTAGTATAGACGTATACATCATATTCCACAGCTCCATCAACGGCTTGCCAGTTAGCCGTAAAACCAGAAGTCGTGATATCGGTAGCAGGTAAAGCCACAGGCGCACTAATTCTTGAACTACCAGAACTAATCTCAATATCATCTAAAAAGCAGCCTGCTTCTAAAGCATAGAATTCTAAGAAGGTGTAACTTGACCCTATGCCTTCAAATTCAAAATGATAGGTATTCCAATCACTTGATATAAAATCGAAATCATAAGTATCATTATCATTCAATAAATCAATGCAAATAACTAAAATCATGTCACCTTCACTGCTTTCAGAACGAGCTTTAAAGCTCACTGATACATCGCCATTATTAGCAGATAAGTCAATCATAGGTGTATCTAAATAACCTGTATCATCATATTCTTCTAGTGTGGTTTCATCTTGAAAAGGGACAATACCTAAATAAGCCTTGCCACCTGCTTGATATACACCGTAACCACTCCATGCTGGTACGAGTGTATAGGACGAAGGGATGTCATAATTAGAAGTTAAGTCTGTTAAGTCGATTCCGTCAGGTTGCGCCTCGCTGCCAGCAGTGAATTTTTCAAAGTCTTCAAATAATACTGAAGTAGCCTGTGCTTTCTTCATTCTTTGTAAAATTTGAGCTTTTTGGACCTTGATTTCAGTGAGCTTTTGTTGTTTAAACGCTTCCAGTTTTTCTTTTGAAATCTCTACTCTCTTTTGTCTTTCTGCATAAGCAGAAGTATTTATGCTTAAAAATAAGCAGATAATCAACGTAAAAATGACTCTAGTTTTCATGTCTTTTTTGTTTGTTAATTGTTAATTATAATTAGTAAATTCTGTGCAAAAAAAGAATAAATAACCACTCTACGTGAGTTATTCATTCTCAATAGTTCGCAAAGGTATAATTATTCTTGATTTATTTGAATGAGGCTATAAATTTTTTCAAGAATATTGTATAAATATCAAAAAAAACTATTTTGAATCTTTTCTACCATATCTAATTTTTCCCAATTGAAGAGTTCAACTTCATGTGTGATTTTTTCTCCTGATGTGGTGTAGAAGGTCTTATTTACAGTGCGAGGAGTGCGTCCTACATGCCCATAGGCAGCGGTTTCTCTGTAGATAGGCTTGCGCAATTTGAGTCTTTGTTCGATTGCGTAAGGTCGCATATCAAATAACTCGCTGATTTTCGCAGCAATTTCACCGTCACTTAAATTCACTTTAGCGGTACCATACGTATTTATATAGAGATTCATGGGTTTAGCAACACCGATGGCGTAGGCTACCTGCACCAAGACCTCGTCGGCTAAACCAGCTGCAACCATGTTTTTGGCGATATGTCGCGCTGCATAGGCTGCGGAACGATCGACCTTAGATGGGTCTTTGCCCGAAAAAGCACCACCGCCGTGAGCGCCTTTACCTCCGTAAGTATCCACGATGATTTTCCGCCCGGTGAGGCCACTGTCGCCATGTGGACCGCCGATGACGAATTTACCAGTGGGGTTGACATGCAACACATAATCATCTTTGATTAATTCAGCAAATTGAGGCACTAAAGCTTTTACTCGTGGAATTAAAATGCTTTTTACATCCTCACGGATTTTGGTAAGCATGGTTATATCAGCTTGTTCTTGCGTGATATTCCCATTTGCCTGAATGAAATCATCATGCTGAGTCGAAACAACGATGGTATGAATGCGAACAGGCTTGTTATTATCATCATATTCCACTGTTACCTGCGATTTAGAATCGGGACGCAAATAGGTCATTTCTTTGCCTTCTCTGCGGATTTTGGCAAGCTCTTTCACCAATGCATGCGATAAATCCAAGGAAACTGGAATATAATTCACCGTTTCATTGGTCGCGTAGCCAAACATCATTCCTTGGTCACCAGCACCTTGATTTTCAGCATCCTCGCGTTCTACACCACGATTGATATCGCTGGATTGTTCGTGTATAGCCGATAAAATACCGCAAGAATCACCATCAAATTTATAAGCACTTTTAGTATAGCCTATGGTGTTGATGACCTCGCGCACAATCGACTGAAAATCGACATAAGCACTGGTTTTAATTTCTCCTGCAACGATTACTTGTCCAGTAGTTACAAGGGTTTCGCAAGCCACTTTTGAATTTGCATCTTGCGCTAAAAGATTATCTAAAATCGTATCTGAAATTTGATCAGCTACCTTATCTGGATGTCCTTCAGAAACAGATTCTGACGTAAATAAATATCCCATGAGTATATATGTTATATAAGTAAATTATTGGTATCCATTGAAACAATGAAACTGGTTTAATGTTTATATAAAATGTGGGGAAATAGAGCCAAAAAGCAATAGGATAGAATACTATTTAGCATTTTTTATCGTGGTTGCAAGCTGCTCAAATTTCTCCACATTTTATTTCTGGGTGCAAAGATAGTGTTTTTAGTTTATAAAGTTCGTAAAGTATATAAAGTTTATAAAGAGAATGTGCCGATGAGACTAATGTGCCAATAAGAATAATTAATTATGCGAATCAGGAGTTGAAAACTCCATAATTCAAT
>CAYVWK010000160.1:1413-4620 GCA_964455235.1 uncultured Paludibacter sp. | reverse complement strand
CCATCAATATAGATGGGTTCCATGCTTCCTCTTGAGACGCCTAAGATAGCAACTTCTGGTGAATTGACAATCGGAGTGAAGGAAGTTCCGCCTATTCCACCTAAATTACTGATGGTGAAATTGCCGCCCTGCATATCATCCAAAGAAAGCTTTTTATTTCTTGCTTTTTCAGCTAAGGCATTGATTTCTTGGGAGATTTCGATGATGTTGAGTTTATCCACATTCTTCACTACAGGCACTAACAGTCCATAATCTGTATCTACTGCTATACCAATATTATAGTAGTTTTTATAGACGATGGATTTATTAGGCATATCCACGCTGGCATTAAACTGCGGGAATTTCTTCAAAGCAGAGGCTATCACCTTCACCAAAATAGCAGTAACGGTAAGTTTTACGCCAAACTTCTCAGCCGATTTCGCATAAGATTTACGGAACTCTTCCAACTGCGTGATATCAGCCTTATCAAACTGTGTTACGTGCGGAATGGTGTGCCATGCATAGCTCAAATGCTCGGCTGTTTTATAGCGAATGTTCGACATCGCCTCAGTGACCACCTCGCCATATTTGGTAAAGTCAGGTAGTGGTTGCTGATGTTGTTCAGCGCGGATGTGTTGAATTTCACCTCGCTGCTGATGCAGTTTTTTGCTGTATGCTTTCACATCATCCAACAAAATACGCCCACCCAAACCTGTACCTCTTATCTGATTTACATCTACACCAATTTCGCGTGCCAAACGACGCACCGATGGAGCTGCGGGAGCTGCCCCTCGACTAGGCTCGGAGGAGAGTATTGAAACGTTGAACTGTTGAACTGTTGAATCGACAGAGTGTTGAGTTGTTGAGTTGTTGAGTTGTTGAGTTGTTTGTTGATCGTTACCAGTAGCTGGTTGCTGGTTGTTGGTTGCTGGATAGCTGGTAACTTCTTGATCCCTCGCAAGCTCAGGACGCTCCGCGACTTCTTTATCGTCGGGCGACATATCAGTTGTCCCTACAGCGCCATCTTCTAAACTGAATATCGCCTGCCCAATCTCCACTACATCGCCATCGTTTACTAATACTTCGGTGACTGTTCCGTTGACATCGGAGGGGACTTCTATGGTGGCTTTATCGGTTTCAACCTCTAATACGGATTGGTCGATTTCGACCGTATCACCGACCTTTATCAATACTTTTACTATGGTTGCCGATTGGATGTTTTCACCCAATTCGGGGATTTTGAATTGTTTCATTTTTTGTTGAATTGTTCAATTGTTGAGTTGTTGAGTTGTTAAGTTGTCGAGGGACGAAGTCAAAAATTTGTGTCCTTTTGATAATAATTTTGCACATCTTTGTATTTTAGTACAATCCATTTTTGTGTCTTTTGTGTCCTTTTGTGGTTCAATCAACTAGCAACTAATTATGCATCGGATTCACTTTATTCGCATCTATTCCCAAGGTTTTCATTGCTTTTTTCAAATCAGCAAGTTTATATTTATCTTCTTTATAAAGTGCATATAAGGCTGAAAAAGCAATGTGTTTTGCATCAACTTCAAAGAAATCGCGCAACTCTTCACGGGCTTCGCTTCTACCAAAACCGTCGGTACCAAGTGCATATACATGCTTAGGTAACCATTTAGCGATGGAGTCAGGGAGCGTTTTCACATAGTCAGATGCTGCTACTATCACACCCTCACTATCAATCACAGTTGAAACATAAGGTGTTTTTTCTTTATCAGGATGAAGCATATTATGACGCTCAACATCCAACGCTTCTTTACGTAGTTCTTTGTAGCTAGTAACGCTATACACATCCGAAGAAACAGCAAACTTCTCTTCCAAAATTTCAGCTGCTTTAATCACTTCATTCAAAATAGTTCCACTACCTAATAGGTTGGCTTTCAACCCTGAAGCTTGCTCAGAACCTTTTTGGAAACGATACATTCCTTTCAGAATACCCTCTTTTACATCGCCTGGCATAGCGGGCATCGCATAATTCTCATTCATGACAGTGATGTAGTAGAACACATTTTCTTGCTCTTCGTACATTCTGCGGATACCGTCGCGCACAATCACAGCAATTTCATACGCAAATGCAGGGTCGTACGCTATCATATTCGGAACTGAATACGCCAACAAATGACTATGTCCGTCCTGATGCTGTAAACCCTCACCTGCTAAGGTTGTACGACCAGCTGTTCCGCCTATCATAAAGCCTTTTGCCAACATATCAGCAGCAGCCCACACTAAATCGCCTACGCGCTGCAAACCAAACATCGAATAATAAATGAAAAAAGGCATCATGTTTACACCATGCGTAGCATAAGCAGTTCCTGCACTAATAAAGGACGACATAGAACCCGCTTCAGTAATACCTTCTTCTAAAATTTGACCGTCTTTACTCTCCTTATAATAGAGCAATAATTCCTTATCAACAGGTTCGTATAACTGTCCGACATGCGAATAAATTCCAATTTGACGGAACATGGCCTCCATACCGAAAGTACGTGCTTCATCAGGAATAATAGGCACAATTAACTTACCTATTTCCTTATCTTTCAGGAGTTTAGAAAGAAGACGTACAAAAGCCATAGTGGTAGATAATTCTCTACCTTCTGAACCTGTATAAAATTCTTCAAAAACTGACTCAGGAGGAGTTTTAATCGGACGAATATCCACCTTACGAGTAGGTACAAAACCACCTAATTCCTCACGGCGTTTTTTCAGATATTGCATTTCATGCGAATCCTCAGGTAGTTTATAGAAAGGTGCATTTGCCACTTCTTCTTCTGATACAGGAATACCGTAACGCACGCGGAACTCTCTTAATTCATCTTCATTTAATTTCTTTTGTTGATGGGTGATATTCTTGCCTTCACCACTTTCACCTAATCCATAGCCTTTGATTGTACTGGCTAAGATAACTGTTGGCTGACCTTTATGATTCATAGCCGATTGGTATGCAGCAAATACCTTCTCTGGATCATGACCACCACGCTTCATTTTACGAAGTTGCTCGTCGGTAAGATGACTCACCATATCTTCTAATTCAGGGTCGGTGCCAAAAAACTCATCACGTATATAACTACCTGGAGAAATAGAAAGCTTTTGTGACTGACCATCAACCACTTCGCCCATGCGCTTAACTAATTTGCCTTTTTTATCTTTTTCAAGCAGCTCATCCCATTCGCCACCCCAAAGTACTTTGATTACATTCCAACCAGCACC
>CAYVWK010000160.1:0-1313 GCA_964455235.1 uncultured Paludibacter sp. | reverse complement strand
TTAGGATTCAATTCACGGCGGAAATTATGCAGTTGATCTTCAGAAATACGTCCTTCTAAAAAGGCACGAGAATAAATACCAGGAGCAATATGACCTTGGAAATAGACAATATCACCACCCTGTTCAGCATCTTTTCCTTTAAAGAAATGGTTGAAACCCACTTCCAACAAAGTAGCCGCAGAAGCATAAGAAGCTAAGTGACCGCCAATGCCATGCGAGTTGCGGTTCGCTTTCACCACCATCGCCATCGCATTCCAGCGAATCACGCTCTTAATCACACGCTCAATTTCACGATTGCCAGGATAAGGAGCTTGCTTGTCGCGCGTAATCGTATTGATATAAGGCGTATTAGCCGTAAAAGGCAGTTCCACACCCGCTTTATGCGCACGTATTTGCAACTGACGAAGCAAGTCCACCACACGTTTTGGACCCCATTGCTCCAACACATAATCTAAAGAATAAAGCCATTCTTCATTCTCCAATTCTTCAATTTCCTTCGGAATTAATTTGTCTTCTATCATTTTTTAATGGTTATATAAAGTTATATTTTCTCTAACCCTATAACAAGCAAAAGACAAAAAAGTTTAGAAATTGCAATGTGGAGATAGCAATTTTGTGATTATTTTCCTGAAAGGGTTATTGATAGAGGGGTTTGTAATGTCTTGTAGTAGTATGCAAAAGATAAAATTGATGATTTGCTTGGTTTTTACGTTTTGCTGTATGTTATTAATAAAATATATAACTAAAAACACTCTAAAAACAGGTATAAATAAAACAGTTTATTACCTTTAATAAAACACAAATATGTAATTTTGGAAGCACAAAATCATTTTAATTTTTAAACCAAAAACCAATAAAACTATGACCAAATTTCAAAGAGTTTACAGAGTCGAATCCCATAGATACAAAGGTTGGGATTATTCATCTTCAGGTTGGTATTATCTTACCATTAACACGTACAAGAAAAATCATTATTTAGGACGAATCGAGAAAGGAAAAATGATTTTATCTGAATATGGAGAGATTGTAAAACAGGAATTATTAAAATCATTCAAATTACGTTCAGAATTATCTTTAGATGAATATATAATTATGCCTAATCATATACATTTGATTGTGCGAATTGTAGAGACGCACGGGAATTATCAGGTAGAGACACACGGGAATGGCCAGATTGTAGAGACACACGGCCGTGTGTCTCTACGCGGCCGTGTGTCTCTACAGCGGGATATGGAAATGAATAAATCCCATGGTTATTTAGTCGCTCCTTAACAACGATTTAACTATCTGTATTACAGTCAAATAAGTTGAAA
>CAYVWK010000159.1:0-4675 GCA_964455235.1 uncultured Paludibacter sp. | reverse complement strand
CCATCTAAATTATAGAAATGAACTTTGTGAGCATCCGCATCTGTATCAATAATCACTTGATTTTGAAAATCAGTATAATACCACTCACCAGAAAGCACTAATTCTCTGCTAAACAGTGGAATATGCGATTGAAGACTCACACCATAATTCCAAGCTGATTCCATTTTGAGGTTATTATCAATTACAAGTTCACGATTACTTGCAAGGTAGAAATTATTTTCTGCCAATACATTGGGTGAACGATACGCTTTTCCAAGGGTTGTACGCACATGAAAATACTCAGCAGGTGAATATTTAAGGTGCAAACGAGGCGTTACAAATGCTCCATATAGATTGTGATAATCAGCACGCAAACCACCTAAAGCAACGAATTTATCATGTAAATTAAGTGTATATTCTGCAAATGCGCCAGTTACAAATTCCTTCTTTAAATAGGGAGTTGAATCATCTAAACTTCCATTTGGCAGATAAAAATTCAGTTTTTCATCAAATACATCATGATTAAAACTTAAACCTGTAGAAATTTTATGATGATGACCGATATTCGTTTGATAAATTAGGTTTGCATACAGATTATTCTGAACTCCATCATAATTTTTCAAGCCATAATTTGCCTTCTGATCGTGCATCGAACCACTCAATATCAACCCCATACTACTACCCGTTTCAGCATTAAAAATATAGCCATTTTTTAGGAAAAACTCATAACGTTTGGTGTCGATGTCAATGCCATAAGATTGATCTATAGTACCACCCAGACGATTCTCTGATAAGGCTCTAACAAAGGCTTGTGCGCTGTATTTATTCTTTTGATAATACCACCTATTGATGAAATTCAGTTGGCGAACCTTTGGAATATCCATATAGCCATCACCATCATGGTCTAAGGTCATCAGTTCATCCGATGCATGCAGCAGCACCCCAGTTGACAAATGCTCATTGAGCTTAACACCCGCATTCACATTCGCTTCAACACGCCCAGCATCACTTGCAAAGACATTCGCTGCTACAATTTCACTTGTATGAGGTTTCTTATATTCCACATTAATTTGTCCTGTAAAAGCCTCATAACCATTGATTACCGAACCTGTTCCTTTAGAAACTTGTATAGCATCCATCCATGGACCAGGGATAAAACTCAAACCATAAAGCGATGAAATTCCTCTCAAATTAGGAATATTTTCGGTTAGCATTTGCACATAAGAACCTGACAAACCAAGCATTTTTATTTGCTTAGCACCCGTTGCAGCATCACTGTAACTCACATCCACAGAGGGGTTCGTTTCAAAACTTTCGGATAGATTACAGCAAGCAGCTTTACATAATTCCGCACCTGTAATATTCTCAGTCTGAAGGACGGCAAAACGCGGCTTGACAACCGCCATGCTACGATGCACCACTTCAACTTCCTGAAGAGCGAGTTCTTCTTTTAGTTTGATATGTAAATTTTGGCTCGAATTATTAATTTGAACAGTATCTGCTTGGAAAGCTACATTACTAAATATCAATCGATTAGACTTATTATTGATAGCAATTTGAAAATGGCCATCCAAATCGGAAACAGTCCCTGTATGCGAATATAACCAATATATATTAACACCAGGAATAGGTTCACCTTTTGTATCGGTCACCTTCCCTTTGATATCAGCAAAAACTGAAAGAGAAATAAAAAAGAGAGTTGGTAATAAAATTTTCTTCATTATAAATCATTTTAATTTAACATAGACATAAACACTTGCACTTCATACAATTAAGTACAAAATGCACAATAAAATCTATCTCAAATCAAATGATTAATACAGTTTTTTCGCACAGAATTTCCCTGCCATCAGCAAGGGAGAAATCAGGAGGAGGATTAGCAAAACTAGGTATATCATACACATTCTCAGAGACAAAGAAAAGGCATGTCTCCAAAAACTCTAAAGTATGATAGCTGAAATCTAAAGCAGCGATAGACTGATCTTGAGAGGGAGAAAAATCATCTAATTGTAATCTTTCAACACCACAATGAGAACCATCGCAAGTTTCAGCATCTGCATCCATTAGTATAACAAAATCACCCAGTTGATGTGTATGATTTAGATGTTTATGATCTGAATCACAACAATCTACATCCATATCATGATGTACATCACCACAAGAGTGATGAGCGATATACTCAATTCCTTTCGACTCACAAGCACCACAACAATAGTGAATAATATTGTAGCCAGTACCCGCCATCAGAAAAAGAATGGAGAATAAACCCGATAAAAACACCAATATGACTTTTGATTTCAGCATAAGTTCTGCAAATATATACAGATAAACATTTTATGGACACAATCTGTTTTAGATTTACAGAATTTTTATAATAATTTGTTTTTTAATTGTACTTTTGCAGTCGAATCAATCAAACTATCCAAAATGAAAAAGATA
The DNA here is from genome assembly GCA_964455235.1 of uncultured Paludibacter sp. GTDB lineage: Bacteria > Bacteroidota > Bacteroidia > Bacteroidales > Paludibacteraceae > Paludibacter. The sequence goes on along the minus strand of CAYVWK010000159.1, from coordinate 2,257 downwards.
TACAGTGTTTTTATACTTCTTGCGACAGCTGCAGCCCTAGTTGTGCTAATTTATTTCTTTTCCAAGATTGAACACCTCGTCACAGTAGAGAATTACCAAAGTAATGAGCGAATATTTTTATCTGAAGAAGACAGTACTTTAGGTTCTTTGCATATAGATTTGAATGTTGATTTACCAACGCAATATCGTGAATATCAGGTTATCAATAACATACGTACACAGCTATATAAGGCTTTATTTGGTGGTACGTATGACTTAGTGGATGGGGATTCAATCTTGAAGATTTACACAGAAGTCTTGGCTCAAGAATATATAGATAATAATGTTGAATTTGCCGAAAACATTTCAGACAGTAGCTTTTTAGTATTTGATAATCTGCATCAACTCGAAGGTTTTAGCTTATTAAGTGATGAGAAAATCTATTCTTATGGCATTTCACGCTTTGTGGATTTTGGAGGAGCACATCCTATTCAAACCCGATTTTTTTATAATTTTGATTTAGAAACAGGTGATTTACTAACAGAACCAGATCTTTTTGGCGAGGGTTATCAAGAAAGACTGACTCGTTTGATGCGTAATACTTTCATAGAAAACATCAACGACCATAATAAATACGCAGTTGACAGTATAGACATATCAGATTATAACATACTGGATATCAAGCCAAATAGCAACTTTTACATCAATGATGAAGGTATTTGTTATGTTTTCAATCCTTATGATATAGCACCTTATTACTTGGGTGAAACGGAAATCATGTTACCCTTTTCAATAATTCAAAATCTCATGCGTACTAAAAATCCTATACACTATCTGTATAAAACCAAAAAGTAATATATTATAAAACTCAAACAATCAGGCAATTATTTTATGAATGCATTAACAAAAACAGATTTTCAATTTGAAGGACAAACCCAAGTTTATAATGGAAAAGTACGCGATGTTTATACCGTAAAAGATGATTTATTGGTGATGATAGCAACGGATAGGATCTCGGCTTTTGATGTAGTACTACCCAAAGGAATACCCTATAAAGGACAGATGCTCAACCAAATAGCAGCTAAATTTTTAGATGCAACAGCCGATATCGTTCCGAATTGGAAGCTAGCTACACCCGATCCTATGGTCACAGTTGGTTTACGCTGCGACAGTTTTCCTATAGAAATGATTGTTCGAGGATATCTTTGTGGCAGTGCATGGCGCAACTATAAAAACGGAGCTCGCGAAATTTGCGGTGTACAGATACCCGAAGACATGCGTGAAAACCAACGCTTTGAAACACCTATTTTAACCCCTACAACCAAAGCTGAGTACGGCTTGCACGATGAAGATATCTCCAAAGAAGAGATATTGAAACAAGGTTTAGTATCAGCAGAAGATTATGCACTATTGGAAAAATACAGCTTAGCATTGTTTGAAAGAGGTAGTAAAATAGCAGCAGAACGCGGTTTAATTTTAGTTGACACCAAATATGAATTTGGAAAAAGAGATGGTACAATTTACTTAATTGATGAAATTCATACACCAGATTCCTCTCGTTATTTTTATGCTGATGGTTATCAAGCTAAATTTGACCAAGGCGAAGCACAGAAACAATTATCCAAAGAATTTGTACGCGAATGGTTGATGGCAAATAATTTTCAAGGGAAAGAAGGTCAGTCGGTACCAGAAATGACAGATGAGATAGTTAAAGGTATAAGTGAAAGGTATATAGAATTATACGAAAACATCAGTGGAGAAGAGTTTAATCGTGCTGACATCAGCAATATAGAGGAAAGAATTGCGCAAAACGTAAAAAACTATTTATCTAGCTTATAAAAATAAAAATAACAAACACTGATAATCAATCACTTACAAAAAGCAAAAGATAAAAGACCACGCAAAAGATAAATTTACCCGTTTTCTATTGGCAGTTATTACAAATTTATTTATCTTTGCACCGCTTTATACGAAAAGCAGGAGAGATGGCAGAGTGGTCGATTGCGGCGGTCTTGAAAACCGTTGAGCTGAGAGGCTCCGGGGGTTCGAATCCCTCTCTCTCCGCAAAAGCTGAAAAGCACAGAAAAACCCTACATATTGTAATGATGTGTAGGGTTTTTCCATTAAAAAACTGCCCTACACTCCATGTATAGGGCAGTTTTCTTATCTTATTGATATCGCATCAATTACAATACTCCATTGCGCTTCAATAAAGCATCTATACTTGGTTCTTGACCGCGGAAGCGTTTGTAAAGTGTCATAGGGTGTTCTGTACCGC
>CAYVWK010000158.1:0-4685 GCA_964455235.1 uncultured Paludibacter sp. | reverse complement strand
TTGTTGGACTTTTTCTAACGGTATTAAAGGTGGAAACGGTAATGGATTCAAATCCAATGGAAGCGCAAGTAGTACATCTACACCCCGAACACAAGCTCCACATGTGTATATTCGTTGTGTTGCGTTTGACCATAAATATAAAGCTGGTTCTAATAATAAAGGATTTGATCAAAATCATAATGAAGGCAATGTAACCATGATAAACTGTCTCGCATTTGATAATGAAAAGAATTTTGCATATCAAGAGGATACGAAAAATGGTAAAAATCATGTTTTGCGAAACTGTGTGGGATTTGAGCCTTATAGCGAAAAATTAGCTCGTACATTAAATCCTGGAGAAGTAATCAATGAAGGGAAAAAAGATGAAATTAGCTATGACAAATCTAACATTTGGTTTGGTAATACTATAGATGATATACATAATTCATGGAACTTACCAATTGCATCATCAGGATGGACACCTTCGCGAAATGATTATGTGAGTTTGTCAATAACAGATGCGAAAGCTCAGCGTCAAGTGGATGGAACTTTGCCAGATAATGGCTTTGCTAGATTAACTCCTACTAGTGTTATGAAAGATGCTGGTGTGAATTATACTTGGGAACTTGAATTACCCATAACAGCCTATCCATCTAATCCAGAGAAGCCATATTATGTGCAGGTGAATCATGTAACAACAAGCGATGGTAAACCCGATCTTGGACCATTTGAATACAACTCTCTATCACAAGTGTCATCTATGCTTGATAATCCATTATGCATTATTCCTTTTGTAAATTCAGGGATTCTTTATCTTAAAATTGATTTACCTAATGATGCTTTGTTTGGATTTACAATTTATGATTTGAAGGGAACTCTTCTTTATGATGTGCAATCAATAAACAATTATACAAACAAATCTATTATATCAAAAGATATAAGTAATCTCCCTAATGGAGTCTATTTGATAAAATTGGATACGACAAAAGGAAGGATAGTTCGTAAGTTTTATAAATAAATATAACAAACAACATATATGATACAACGATTTTTTATTTTATTACTGATGCTGATATCGCTTCAAGTGCAATCAGCTACATTTCGACCTGATTCGCTCTATTCAAAGTGGATTATCGATTCTCGTATGGGGGATTTTAAAAATAAAACCAAGAATAATTCTTTTTTGACGCCTTCTACAACTCGAAATGTGGCTTGGGATTATGTGCCCGGATTGGTGGCAAAAGCGATAGTGAAAGCGTGGGAACAGTATAAAGATGAGCCTTGGAGTGCGTATTATTTTACAGGTATTCAGGATTATGCTGATAATATCACCATGAAATTAGGGGATAGTAATGTGGATGACCTCAATGCAGGGAAAATCTATTTTGAATTGTATAGAGGTGCACTTGAAAAAGGGCAAACCACGAAAGCTAATAGCTATAAAATAAATGTAACTACCTGCCGTAATACCCTAAAAAATAATCATACCCGCATAGCTTCTCATTTACCTGGTACTGGTGGTTTTTGGCATAAAAAGCAATACACCAATCAAATGTGGTTAGATGGTCTGTATATGGGTGCGGCACTTTATGCTGAATGGCAGGGGAATTTTGGTCATGAATTGGGACAAGCTGATAATAATAATGCTTGGGATGATATTGCTTTGCAGTTCGACACCATTTTCAAATATACTTGGGATAGTCAGAAAAAGTTGAATTACCACGCTTGGTCGGCAGAGCCAACCAACAATGCTTCTAAATATTGGGCAGACCCAACCACAGGTAAATCTTTAGAGTTTTGGGGCAGGGGAGTGGGTTGGTTTTTCGCAGCTTTAGTGGATGTGTTGGAATATATGCCTGCAAATCATCCTGCACGTGCGCGTTTGGTCAATTATACCAATCTTGTGGCAGATGGTCTGAAAGACAGACAAGATGCAAGTTCGGGTTGTTGGTATCAATTACTTCAATATAATAACACCAAAAAGGGAAGCTCTTGCAATATCTACAATTATTTAGAATCATCCGCTTCTTCTATGTTTACTTATGCTTTTTATAAGGGTATTCGTTTAGGTATTTTGGATACTATGGTTTACAAACCCGTAGCAGATAAAGCCTATATGGGACTGATAAATACTTTTGTAGTGGAAGAAGGCAATGGTAAAATTAAGTTGATACAAAGTTGCGAGTCGGCAGGACTAAGCAGCACTCGCAAGGGCGATGCGAATTATTATCTTTGCGGAAGCGATGTTTCCATTCATAATAATACGGAAGGAAAAGTCTTAGGTCCCTTTATCATGGCAAGTTTAGAATATGAATTATCAAAGAAAGATTTTTCATCTTCACCAACCCACACTTGTTATGAACCATTTACCATGCATTCCGATAATCTGACCCTTCGTATTGATTCCTCAGAAACCAATTTGAATAGCGTGATGGTCTATAATCTACAAGGTCATAAAATCATCGAACAGTTCCTCAACAGAGCCTCTTCGGCAAGCATTAGCTTTATCGAACGAGGCTTATACCTCATCCGCATTAATAACTATAGCAGTTTTAAGCATTGGGTTAATTGATTGGTGGCTGAGACTTCACATATTTTTTTCACTATATAAAATAATTACGTTTCATCTGCATTTATATCCGAAAAATGACTATTTTTGCAGATGAAATGTAATTATATGTATGGAAAAGAAATTTAGAATACGCGATTGGATTCTGGAACTTCCCCAAAAAGGCAGGACAACCTTTTCAACTAATGAGATTTTTACACAATATCCCATGTTAAAAAGGGGAGCTTTGAAATCTGTACTCAATCGATTGGTTGCAAATGGAAAAATACAATCTGTTTGGCATGGCTTCTATGTAGTTGTTCCTGTAGAATATGAGTTGAGAGGTATTGTACCACCTGTGGTTTATATTGATCAACTTATTAAATACTTACAAAAGGATTATTATGTTGGCTTGTTAAATGCTGCTGCTTTTTATGGTGCAGCACATCAGCAACCACAAGAGTTTACTATAATAACTAACGGTAAAAATCTACGTAGCAAGCAGAAAAATGGAGTAAAGATTAATTGTGTTTATAAAAAGGACATTCCTCACGCCTTTATTATACAAAATACAACCAAAACGGGATATGTGTCAGTTTCAAGCCCTGAACTTACTGCTTTTGATTTACTGCTTTATCAGAAAGTAGTAGGTGGTTTAAGCAGGGTGGGAACAGTGCTGAATGAATTAGTAGAGGAAATGGACTTTGATAAAATTACCTCCGATTTTCTCCGACAATTTCCTGTCCCCGTTATACAACGGTTTGGTTATCTGTTAGATGAAGTGTTAGACTATAGAGAGAGAGCAGAAATATTGATAAGAAAGATAAATCAAGCAGATATAAAGTTTCGAAAGACCTTACTAAAACCAGAAATTCAAACGAATGATTTTTCGAATCAGGAGTATAACGAAATATGGAAAATAATTATTAACGAAGAAATAGAAATAGACGAATAAAAATGAATATACCTGAATCTGCAATTATTGAATGGCGTGAAACTGTACCTTGGACGGAAGATACACAAGTAGAGCAAGATTTAATTATCTGCCGCGCATTAATCTCCATTTATCAAGACGAGTTTTTATCAAAACGTTTAGCTTTTCGTGGTGGAACGGCATTACATAAATTATATCTTTCGCCACAACCAAGATACAGCGAAGATATCGATTTTGTACAAGTTATTGGTGAACCTATAAAACCTACGATTGATCGTCTACGTGAAGTTTTATCTTTCTTGGGTGAGCCAAAGATTAAACAAAAACGAAGCAATAACACATTGATATTCAAAATGGAATCTTCTGTTCCACCAGTAGTTCCCATCAAACTGAAAGTTGAAATAAACTGTAGGGAACATTTTCATGTTTATGATTTCGTGACCAAGCGTTTCAGCGTTTCAAACCAGTGGTTTTCAGGTGAGTGCGACATTCTAACTTACCGTTTGGACGAGTTGATTGGAACGAAAATCAGGGCATTGTATGAAAGACGAAAAGGGCGTGATTTGTTCGATTTATATCGTGCGTTACAGGATGAACGCCTGAATACAGACAATGCGATATACTGTTTCTTGAAATATATGGAAAATGAAGGTAAAAAACCAGTACATTCGCTTTACATACGTAATATAGATGAAAAACTAAATAATGCTGAATTTCTTGGTGATACTAATATCTTATTACGCCCAGTCACAGTATATAATCCTTATTTAAGTTATAAGATTGTGAAAGAAAAACTGATTGATAAACTGTTGGAATAAAAGCATCTGTAAAACATCACTATTCTGTCGACTGCAACTGTGAAGGAGTTCTCTCATACCTTTCAGTCACTGTCCATTTTTACTATGGTTGTTAAGAGTTATATTCCTAAAAGTCAAGGTGACTTCATAGGCATTTATACTAAGAACCACTACTTTAAAACTCTTTTGTATTAAATATTTAGTTACAATTTCCCTTTTGTAATATTTCCACATATTAGGTTGAATATTACACATCAAGCATCTATATGTAGCTTATTTTTGTGATGAATAAATATAATCATTATAAACATTTTAAATTTATACGTCATGAAAAAGAATTTTACAAGAATTTTTGCTCTCATGTTTTCGCTTTTGATGATTTCGGGAGTGTATTCTCAAGCAGATGTATCTATTGTTGCTGGTGGAA
>CAYVWK010000157.1:0-4719 GCA_964455235.1 uncultured Paludibacter sp. | reverse complement strand
TACCTAAATAATCACCTCTACGCTCTCTATTGATGACATTTTGATAGACGCTTCCAGTTGTGACATTATTTGCTTTATGCGTTTCAACACCCAAAAAACGTTCGTAATGTCCCAAGTCAAGGTCAGCCTCATGTCCGTCCACTGTAACAAAACATTCCCCATGTTCATACGGATTCAGTGTTCCTGAATTCACATTGATGTATGGATCGAGTTTTTGATTGGTGACTTTAAAGCCGCGTGCTTGCAATAGTTTACCTAGTGATGCTGCGATAATCCCTTTTCCTAAGGAGGAAGTAACCCCGCCGGTTACAAAAATATACTTTGTTTTTTCCACTTTTGAGATGTCTTAAAAATTGCATTTTAAGCCCGCAAATGTCGGAAAAATAAATGGATTATACAAAAGAAAAACCCAATTCATCTTCTTTTAAAAACTATTTATCATAAGTTCATGCCCTGATTCAAAAAATAATATTATATTTGCGGCTCGAAAAAAATAATAAAGTTATATAATAATAAATCAAAAAATTTCATGCAAAACAAAGGTCTTGTAAGAGTTTTAGCAATCCTGTTAGGTTTAGTAAGCTTGTTTTACTTATCATTTTCTGTGGTAACTAGCACTTATAACAAAAGAGCAAAAGATTATGCTGCAGGCGATAAAATGTTAGAATACCAATATTTGGATTCCCTTTCAAGTGAAAAAGTATATTTTGGATATACATTAAAAGAGTGTCGTGAGAAAGAAATTAACCTGGGTCTTGACCTTAAAGGTGGTATGAACGTGACTATGGAAGTGTCTGTAGCCGATATTTTACGTGCTTTATCAGGTTATAACAATTCTCCAGAATTTAATCAAGCAATTGAAATCGCTTCTGAACGTCAAAAAACAAATAGTCAGATTAATTACCTCGACTTGTTTGTAAAAGCGTTTGAAGAGCTTAGTCCACAAGGGCAGTTGGCTTCTGTTTTTAGCACGATGGAGTTGAAAGAAAAAATCACGCTAAAATCTACTAACAATCAAGTAATTTCTGTTCTTAAAGAAGAAGTTGATGGTGCTATCAGTAACTCTTTCAATGTGTTACGTACTCGTATTGACCGCTTCGGTGTAGTTCAACCCAATATCCAACGCGATAACAATAATGTAGGGCGTATTCTTATTGAACTTCCTGGCGTGAAAGAGCCTGAGCGCGTGCGTAAACTACTACAAGGTTCTGCTAATCTTGAGTTCTGGGAAACTTACGAGCTTTCTGAAATTATTAGTGGTATTATGGAAGCTGACCGTGTATTAGCAGCTCAAGCAAAAGCTACTGAGGGTGATGAAAGTCCTGTTAAAGAAGAAGTTGCACAAATTGAAGTGGAAACACCTCTTTCAAAAGAAGATAGTCTGCTTGCTACACTTAAAGAACAAGAAATCCCTGAAATTGATGATTCTAAAGCTATTGCGCAATTCCAAAAAGACCATCCACTATTATCAGTATTGAATATACCTGGTATTGAAACTGGTCAATTCCAAAGAGGTCCTATCGTGGGGTTAGCGCATTATAAAGACACCGCAAAAGTAAATAGCTTTTTTGCTCAACGTGCAGTTAAAGACTTGCTTCCTGCAAATCTTGGCTTACGCTGGACTGTGAAGGCTTATGATAAAAAAGGTGATTTTTATCAACTGATTGCTATCAAAACAAATAGAGATAACCGTGCTCCTTTAGCTGGTGATGTTATTACGGATGCTCGTGCCGACTTCGGCGAAATGTCTGCTTATGCAAATGTTTCTATGAGTATGAATAGCGAAGGTGCTAAAACTTGGGCACGTATGACCAAAGAAAATATCGGTAAATCTATTGCTATTGCTTTGGATGGTTATATCTATTCTTTCCCAACTGTTAATACTGAAATTACAGGTGGTAACTCTCAAATTACGGGTAACTTTACTGTTGAAGAGGCAAAAGATTTGGCTAACACCTTGAAGTCTGGTAAAATGCCTGCTCCTGCTCGTATCGTTCAAGAAGATGTGGTGGGACCGTCTTTAGGTCAAGATGCTATCAATAAAGGTCTGATTTCATTCGTAATTGCCTTTATCATGGTGCTTCTGTATATGATGTTCTATTATGGTGTGATTCCTGGTTTAATTGCGGACATCGCCTTATTTACTAACGTTTTTTTCCTGTTTGGTATTTTGGCTTCATTCTCTGCCGTTCTTACACTGCCTGGTATTGCGGGTATTGTGCTGACGATGGGTATGGCAGTCGATGGTAACGTGCTGATTTATGAAAGGATTCGCGAGGAACTTCGTGCTGGGAAATCCCTAAAACGTTCTATAGATGATGGTTTTAAAGGTGCTATTTCAGCTATTATTGATGCGAATATTACAACACTAATTACAGGTATTATCTTATCAGTGTTTGGAACAGGTCCGATTAAAGGTTTTGCTAATACATTGATTATCGGTATTGTAACTTCATTCTTGACTTCAGTATTCTTAACAAGATTGATGCTTTCATCTTATGCTGATAGAAAAAATGCAAAGGAACTTCCTTTTACTACCAATATTACGAAGACATGGTTCCAAAATCTACGTTTCAAGTTTATTGATAATAGAAAATATGCCTATATCATCTCTGGAACACTTATCTTGGTTAGTGTTATTTCATTTGCAACCAGAGGATTTAGTTTAGGTATTGATTTTAGTGGTGGTCGTAACTATGTTATCCGCTTCGAAGAGTCGGTTAAAACACAAGATGTGCGCGATTTATTAGCAGATGCATTTGATGGAACTGCTGTGCAAGTAATTACTATTGGTTCTGATAATCAAGTGCGTGTATCTACTAAATTTAAAATTGACGATCATTCTGATGCAGTGGAAGATGAAATAGGTACTCGCTTATATGCAGGTTTACAACCTCTTCTAGGTGATATTTCTCAAGAGCAATTCTTGGAAGATAGCATCTTAAGTTCTCAAAAAGTTGGACCTACCATCGCTGATGATATTAAAAGAGCTGCTGCTTGGGCTGTAGTAATTGCAATTTTAGGTATTGGTCTATATATCTTGTTGAGATTTAGAAACTTAAGCTATTCTGTAGGTGCAGTTGTAGGCTTAGTCCATGACACCATTGCAACACTTGGGCTATTCTCTTTATTCTATAGCATCATGCCATTCTCTATGGAGGTCGATCAGGCATTTATAGCGGCTATCCTGTCCGTTGTAGGATATTCTGTCAATGATAAAGTGGTGATCTTCGACCGTATTCGTGAGTTCGTGAAATTATATCCGAAACGTGATAGGAAATCTGTAATGAATGAAGCTATTAACGTGACTCTAGGTCGTACCTTTAATACCTCCATGACTACTGTTCTAGTATTATTAGTGATATTTGTATTTGGTGGTGATACCATTCGTGGATTTATCTTCGCTATCCTATTTGGTGTGATTGTAGGTACGTATTCTTCTATCTTTATTGCATCTCCTGTTGCATACGATTTATTTAAAAAGAAAGATAAAAAAGAAGCTGAAAAAGCACTCAAAAAATAAGGTTTTATTTGATATATAATGAAGAAAGGCTACATTCAATTTTGATGTAGCCTTTCTTTTATTCAGACCGTTTTAAGGCCTTATTGATTCAAGTCTGTCTTAAAAGACACGTTCCCTTTATTGTACCTTATACTTATCTACTGCTTCCATATCAAAATTAATGATGAAGGTAGCGTGCTTCCTGATTTCTACATCAGCAAATTTGTGGTAAATTTCAGCGGATTTTTGGAACATATCATCGCGACTGGCATCAATAGCCAAAAGATAACACATGACGATATGACCTGCCATTTCAACTAATCTGCGTGCATGGAAATCAATGTATTCAGGGCTTTTGGCATCTACTACCTTGTTGGTTACATTCTCAAATAAGTTCGTCATAACTACCAATTTCTTTTTCAAGGAATGTAATTCTGGTTTGATGGGCTGTTCTTCATAATGGCGAATCTGTTTTAGGAAATTTCCTGTGGTAACGTGGCGAATTGCCGCTACTGTCTGTAATTGGGAAGTTCCCTCGTAAATTGTTAAGATGCGTGCGTCACGATATAGTCGTTCGCAAGCATAATCTTTCATAAAGCCTGAACCACCGTGCACCTGTATACTGTCATACGCATTTTGATTGGCATATTCGCTGGCAAACATTTTCAATATAGGAGTGAAAGCATCTGCAAGGCGTTGATATTCTTTGTATTCTGTGCGCTCATCGGGCGTTAAAGTTCTTGTTTGAGCGATGGCTTCGTAGGCTTTATAGACATCTACAAAACGTGCGGTTTCGTACAAAAGGGCACGGGAAGCATCTAGTTTTGCTTTCATAATCGACAACATCTCATATACAGCTGGAAATTCGATGATGGCTTTGCCGAACTGCTTGCGGTCGCGCGCATATGCAAGTGCTTCATCATAAGCGGCTTGCGATACACCTACTGACTGACCACCAACGCCAAGGCGTGCACCATTCATCAGCGACATCACATATTTAATCAAACCCATGCGACGTGTACCAACCAATTTTGCAGGAGCATTTGTAAACACCAATTCGCAAGTTGGTGAACCTTTGATACCTAATTTATTCTCAATACGGCGCACTTTAATTCTATCATCAAAAGGATTATCAGCTACAAAATACGACAAACCACGTCCATCAGTTGAGCCTTCTTCTGAGCGTGCTAATACTAATTTGATATGGGCATCACCAT
>CAYVWK010000156.1:0-4738 GCA_964455235.1 uncultured Paludibacter sp. | reverse complement strand
TATTTGATATAAGGAGGCTCAAATTCTCCCTGTATTAAGCCAGCAAACTTAAGTTCCTTTAGATGCTGAGATAAAGCAGATCTGCCGATGGGCAATTCTTCTACTAAATTTCCACTATAACAGCAAGCATCCATTTTAGCCAGTTTTTTTAGAATATAAACTCTAACGGGATGACTCATTGCTTTTGCGATATTTGCAACCTCAATTACATCTTCTGTAAATTCAACCTTTTTAGCCATTAATATGTTTATTGATTAAGTTTTTTACCTCATCTTTAGAGGGAACTCGTCCGCTAACAACGACCTTTTCATCAAATACCAAAGCAGGAGTCCTCATAATGCCATAGCTCATAATTTGAGTAATATCTTCCACTTTACTAATTTCAGCATTAAAATTATTTTCACTAACCACCTCGGCAGTCAGCTTTTCAAGCCTTTTACAATTAGGACAAGATGTCCCCAGAATCTTAATATTCATACTTTTTTCTTTATAGAATTATCATTTCATTTTATTATTTCGCAAAATAACGAAATGATTTTGAAACAGACAAGGGTTTTGTGAGGTTTTTTGTTAAATCCATCAAATTCCTTTTGAATTATTGATAACTCTTCACTCAAATTCTTTGTTTATAGACTTATATCCACAAAATTCTTACAGTATTGTTTGATTTCATCTCGAACTTTTCTAAATTGTTCATCAACTTCTTCATTTGTTCCTACTGCTTTTGCTGGATCAGGAAAGTTGTAATGAAATTTTTTTGCTTTGCCTGAAAAATGCGGACAGCGTTCTTTGGCATTATCGCAAACCGTTATTACAAAATCAAAATCTATATTTTGATATTCATCAATATTGTTTGATGTGTGGTGCGAAATGTCTATTCCATCATCTTTCATCGTTTGGATTGCTTTTGGATTTACTCCATGAGTTTCAACCCCTGCACTAAAAACTTTAGCTTTGTTATTTGCAAAATAACGCAAATAACCTTCTGCTATTTGACTTCGGCAACTATTACCAGTACATAGTACTAGAATTTTCTTTTTCATTTTGAGTAATACTTTTGTTTTAATTTTAAACTTAGATTAACCAAGAAAATGAGCACAGGCACTTCAACCAAAGGCCCAATTACTGCGGTAAATGCTTGAGGAGAATTTAATCCAAACACAGAAATAGCTACAGCAATTGCTAATTCAAAGTTGTTGCCTGTTGCTGTAAATGCAATCGAAGCATTTTTATCATAAGGAATTTTCATTGCTTTATTTATGAAAAAACTGATGAAAAACATCAATACAAAATAAAGAATAAGTGGGATAGCTATTTTTATAACATCAAATGGTAATTTGATGATTTGATTGCCTTTCAAGCTAAACATGAGTACTATGGTTGCCAAAAGCGCAATTAAGGTAATAGGTGAAGTGTTTGGAGTGAATTTGTGTTTGTACCAGTTTATTCCTTTCTTTTTTATCAAAAAGTGTCGACTTAGGAATCCAGCGATAAATGGTATTCCCAAATAAATTAGAACACTTTCCGTAACATCATACATTGAAATACTTACATCAAAATTTCCTAAACCTAAGTAATGTGGCAAAACATTGATAAACAACCAAACAAAAAAACTATACGATACAATTTGAAAAATGCTGTTTAAAGCTACTAAAAGGGCAGTATATTCTCTATTTGCCTTTGCTAAATCACCCCAAACAATAACCATAGCAATACATCTGGCCAAACCTATCAAAATAAGCCCAGTCATATATTCAGGTTCCTTTCTTAAAAATAAAACTGCTAAACCAAACATTAACACAGTGCCTATTATCCAGTTTAGTATTAATGAAATTGTAATTGCTTTTTTATCTTGTATAGCCTTTGGTAGCAAACTGTAATCTACTCTTGCCAAAGGTGGATACATCATTAAGATTAATCCTATTGCCAATGGAATATTGGTTGTGCCGATGGATAATTTATCCATACTTACTGAAATTGTAGGAAAAAGGTACCCTAATCCTACACCAATAGCCATTGCTAAAAATATCCAAACCGTTAAATAACGGTCTAAAAACTTCATTTTTACATTCATAAAATTATTCTATTTTAAAACAGAAACACTCCATAATGATAACTCGAACAGAGTTTGAGTCTAAAAATTTTGAGTGAGCAATAAAGGGGAAATTTACACTAAAGTTTTTAAACGGAACACTTTAGCCTAAGCTGATATGAAAACCAGCTGTTGATAACTGGTGCAGTTGTGCTTGTTAATACATTGATGTGCATGCTTCTATAGTCAGCTTTTCAAGCCTTTTACAATTAGGACAAGATATCCCCAGAATCTTAATATTCATACTTTTTTCTTTATAGAATTATCATTTCATTTTATTATTTCGCAAAATAACGAAATGATTTTGAAACAGACAAGGGGTTTGTGAGGTTTTTTGTTAAATCCTTAGATCAAACAGCATACTCCTCTTGACCACCACCGCCAAAATGAGTAACAGAATGAGCCATATCCAAAACCATTTGTACATTTTCTGCCTCCTCTTCATTTTCCGCCCTAATGTTAATATAGAAGTCAATAGGATCAGTACGAGGTTCTATGTGTTTTGGACGTACAGATTCAATATACGTTCTTAAACTCTCGCCACTAAGCTGGTGTTCATTGGCATAATTAATAACTTCTTTGAACCATTTACTTGGCTCAAAACCTAAGTTAATTATGTCTTTTCCTGTTGTTATTATTGGTGTGTTTTTATGTTATTCCTTCTAAACCCTATCGAATTCAAGGAGTTTGAAAGAGGGAGTATTCAATGTTTATATTGTGATGAGGGTTTTCTTATTACTATGCATGTTATTTATATTTTCAGAATATGTTATTCATTTTCGTCCACTGTATTCAGTACCTGTTTTGCTTTGATTAGCTCTTGTCTAAATACGGCTTCTAATTTAATAATGTTGATTGTCAAAAAATCAAACATTTTCCCCCAATCATCATTATTAAACACATTTACTCCATCTAAATTAAAGGAAATTCGACTACTTATATTGTCGTCCAGTCGTTCCCAATTTAAAGGTTGTCCAAATTTATTTTCAATTTCATTTTTTTGACTTAGTAATGCATCAAAAAGTTTTTTATTTTCATCTTTGTTAGCACGTCCAAATTCAAGTTGAACTCCCGCATACGATTTTGTTATAATCATTGAATATCTTGCTCCGCTTATGCCTGTCCCACCTGCACTCAACCAATGATCCTTTGTTGGACTTGAATTTTGATATATTGGCGTTTTTCCTTTTAATTTAGGTAAAATTTTTGTCCAAAAATCAAGTCTTATGTGATGCCTAGATTTTAAATTTTCTTGTGTTGCAATTTCATCTTGTGTTTTCCCAGCCATAGAAATAATAAAATCTTCTGTATCTTTAGTTGGAATTATTTGTTCGAGTGTTAGGAAAAGTTGTTCATCAAGAGCAAAAGGTGTAGCTCGAAAACATTGTATTCTTAGTTTATAGTTCATTAACCACAAAACTGTTGAAGTAACTTCTTTTCTAAAATTTGCGGCAACTAAAATCATTCTTTGAGTATTGCCTTTGTTTATTTGAATTTCTTCATACTCTTGATTATAAAATGTTGCAAGTTTTTCAGTTGCATTCTCATTTAAGCTACTTTTATCTAAAAAACTTTGATAGATGTTTTTAATTTGTTCTTTTGATAGAGTAGAGCAATACGAAGCATATTTTAAAACTTGCCATGTTACATCTCTGCCTGTGTCGTCAAGTTTATTTTCAATAACAACGATGTTGCCTTCTTTATCGAGTGCTAACAAATCTAATCTTTCATTGGTGTCATAAAATCCATCAAATTCCTTTTGAATTATTAATAACTCTTCACCCAAAGCCTCTGGTTTGTTCGCAATCCATTCCTGTAAATGTTGTCTCTCCTTAAATCCAAGTTCCGTAAAAGTCTTTTTCGCTAAGTTCTTAATTCTGTTTGTATTTGTGTCTATTAGATACATTGTTTCTATGTTAATTAGTTATTATTTTATACATGGGCTAAATGTTGAAGTATAACTTCTATGTCCTCCTCCAGCATTCAAATAGTTATTCTTTCACTTCATTTTGCATATGTTTTTCCTAGGTACGTGATGTGTGAATTAAAAACCAGCCATTACTTGTTTCCTGATATTCTTTTTTGCCTCTCACCCCTCCACACTTTCACCCGACAAAACTACTAAAATAGTTTAATATTATGCTGAAGAATAGGGAATTAAATATTTAATATTGCTATTCTTGCTGTTTCTATTTTTTATTTTGTTGTGTTTCAAAAAATAGCTTTTGATGTTCTATTTCTCGTTTTAATTCTTCTTCCGTAGGTAAGTATTGCATGTATTTACTGGCGAAAAGTTGTTTGCTGTCGTTTAATATAGAGTATTTTGCTATAATGCTATCTGTTTCTGTGCAAAGTAATAAACCTATAGTTGGATTGTCATTCGATTGTCTTTTCAAATCATCATACATTCTAATGTACATATCTAACTGCCCAATATCTTGATGAGTTAATTTATTAGTTTTGAGTTCAACTATCACAAAGCATTTCAGAATGTAGTTGTAAAAAACCAAATCAATGTAGAAATTAGAAGTTTCTGTTCGGATGTGCTCTTGACGTGCCACAAAAGCAAAGCCTTTTTCAAGTTCTAAAATGAATTCTTGTAGATTATCAATCAAAGCTTTTTCTAATTCTGCTTCTGTATAAGAT
>CAYVWK010000155.1:0-4758 GCA_964455235.1 uncultured Paludibacter sp. | reverse complement strand
CCATACAATGCGGTCTGCCAAAGGTGCTGTAGCTTCCATCCAGAAGTAGTTTGATAGCATAACGGTCATATAATAGTCCTGCGTAAAGTGCATATACTCATGCGCTAACACCGATTTCATATATTCACGTTTCCCCTTGATGTCCTCTTTCATACTTGTAGAAAAATCAGGATCTAAATAAATATATCCTCTACCAGCCAAATAAGTACCCGCATCGGTTTGTCCCGCTGCTCCTCCCAAGTTTTTCAAATATACATTGAAGCGCAAAGAGGGATGTTTCAAACCCTTAGCAGTGAAGCTATCAATAATTTCCTTCATATAATGCGCCACATCCTGCACTAAATAAGGTGCTCCATTATTATCAGGATCGATATTGGTATCGTACCACGGATTAGGCTCTTTTGCAGCTTTAGGGTGATATAATATTTCAATGGAATTCATATAAGCCGCTTGATTATCATATATCACATTCACTTTTTCATTGGTGAAAATATGAGTATAACCTCTATGAGCTAAGTCAAACCATGATAATTTTGTAAGATGATCGGTGATGAAAGTCATGGTGCTATCTTCAAAATTAATACTCGAATTATCATAGAAAACCCATTCCTGCAGCAGCTCATCAAAATAAGCAGGACGATAATTCTCAATCTTCATCGGGTCGAAATCGGGCAGCTTAAACTTCACTATCAAAGGCTTATCAAAATTACTTCCGCAATCTAAATACACCTCGTAAATAGGACCGTGATCAAGCACCGAATCAGGCATCACCGTAAATTTATCCGACTGAATAATCGACATGCGCACCTTGCCATCTACTAAACCTGCAGGAATAATGACTTCAATACTATCCAAAGCAATGGCTTGGTCGGTAGTGCTTACATCAACAATAGTATCGCAAATTACTTCCCCAAAAGGCACAACCTTGATGGTGTCGCTGTAACGAGGCACACATTGCGTTTCGAGCAAAGCACTGCGATACCATGCGGCTGTCTTTGGAAACAATACCAACTCATTTTCATCCATCGAAACAAGGTTGTTTTTCAAATCAGTCTGACTCATTCCCATGGATAAATCATACCAATTCTGATGGTCGGTCGATGCTTGCCAAAGCTTACTGCCTCTTACTTTCCAAGGCGAAACCAAATGCACAAATCTATCGGATATATCCGTTTGTTGCAGCGATTCAGACTGATGAACATGCGTTTGATATTTTTCATTCAAATACTCCTGTTCACTCCATTGTTTGAGAGAAAAAGTATCAGTATTCAATGAATTTAAACTGTTAAACTGCGCATATCCATTGTATAAATAAGTCGGCATATCTTCATTGGTAATCACGCAATAAAACCGTTTGTTGAATGTTTCGGGCGTTCCAACAACCGTCAAAACTGAATCCGTCATCAACAACTTGCTGCGCTTTTCTGTATCAGCAGCATCAAAAGCATACCAGCTATAAATATCACCCGGACTAACATCTTGAATGATTTTCTTTGCATTGATATACATGGTATCATTGGGCATAACGCCGATTTTATCCGCAGTAACAGCCACAGATTGCTGGTCGCCCACAGGATTGTGAATGCTATCGGCACGAGGAATATCCTTATAGATAAAGCGATTTCCCTCCATCTTAAAATGAGAATATTTCCTTTTCAAAATCTCCTCAGGAATAGCACCCCTCATCTCGTTATTATGTAGATACAAGAAAGCAGGCGTAATCAGTCGCAGAACCTCTGGCACGGAAGTCAGCTTGTTAAAGCTCAAATCCAAACGCTCCAACCCTGATAAATTTATCAAAGCCATAGGAAATTGAGTGATTTTATTATGCTTCAACACCAACTCCTTCAAATTCCCCAATCGAGCTATAGATATAGGTAAATTCGTAAGATGATTATAGCTCAAATCCAACATTTTCAATTCGGTAAGGAGACCTATTGTTTCGGGCAGACTTTCAATCAAATTATTATCTAAATAAATGGATTTTAATTCTGATAAATTACCAATATTATCTGGAATTTGAGTAAACTTATTTTTATTGAGAGCAAGGCTTTTTAAATCAATCAGACTATCGAAAATAGGCGTAACCGCTCCTGAAAGCTGATTATCAGACACATCAAGCTCCGTTAATTTGGTAAGATTAGAAAAAGACTCAGGCAGATTACCTCCCAATTGATTGGCAGCAAGATTGAGCACATAGAGCTTCACTAAGTTACCCAAGTTTGAAGGAATATCACCATTAAAACTATTTTTTGATAGATTGATGCTTGTCAGATTTTGCAGTTGCGATATTTCATCAGGAATAACACCACTCAAACCATTTTCAGGAATAGAAAGCGTATAAAGCTGTTGCAGATTTGTAATGGAAGATGGAATATTTCCACTTAAAGCATTAGCCCAAAGTTTTATTGTTCTCAGTTTTGTAAGACTGCCGATTTCATCAGGTATTTGTCCGCTCCAGCAACGTGTAATTTCTAACTCCTTCAATTGAGTCAACTGACCAATTTTAGGCGATAGCGGAGTATTTAATTGATTTGTATAACTGCTCACCACAAGCGTTCTGAGTTGAGTCAAATTATAAATTGAAGCTGGAAAATCACCCGTAATATTACCTGCTATTTCCAATTCATGTAATTGAGAAAGATTGCCTATCTCCTCAGGAATTTCACCCTCAAGATGACGTGAATCCACCAAGCTAAGTTCGACTACTCTACCCCCAGCAAGCTTAACGCCCAACCATTGTGCAACAGGCTTTTGAGTATCCCATTTGTTATAAATCACTTGGTTGATAGCAATCAGACTTAGCGAGTCATTTGCATTTACAGGAATAGGTTTGTCTGATAAAAACGCAACATCTAACATATTGGAATGCAGACCTGAATGTTCCAGAACAGTGCCAGTATTCAACTGATAATAACCATCGCTCATTCCGGCCCATCCGAAATTCAGATGCACAAAACCATTGCTATCATAGCCGTCAGCAACCAAAGCGTGCCCTGGACTACCAGGCAATTCAATATACGCAGGGCGACCTTCATTCAATTCTAAATAAAGATATTCCACAAGAGGGCTGTACTGTTTAACGCAATGATATTTGAAATAATGACAGAATTGATCGATATAATTTCTGATTTTGGGAACACTACCAGACCCATACTCACTATCCCCGCAATAATCCATTTCAGTAGCAACTCCCACATGTTTAGAAAGTTTGATATAATCAGCTTCCGAAGGATTATCCCAATTGTAGGTAGTATTCTGAAAATCAGCACAATGCTCACCATAATACTTAGTAGTATAGCAATGCGAACCATAACCAGATTGCGGATATTTATAGTAAGCCATAATCTGAACCAAAGCCGTAGCCACGCAACCAGACGGACAACCACCAAATTCCTCATGCGAAAACTGATTGAGATGAATATTCGCTTCATTCAACATAGGAGAAACCACTGGTGTAGCGGCAAGAACCTCTGTTACAGATTTCTTTTCAAATTGAGTTTGTTTTTCTAAATATTGAATGAAAGATAGAAAAGCCTCTGGAAGATTATCTTTTTGTAAAGATTGATGTTGAGAATAACCAACAATTTGAACATCATTATGTATATCAGTTATGACTATAAAACCATTGTTAGTTTGCTGTAAGGCATATACTTTCGTATCAGCAATATCATCCGATTGATAGATTATTTCTAACTCAATTTGAGCAGGAACTTTCAAGCGTTCGCTATTTTGAATATCAGCAAAATAAGCCTTAGCCGTTTGCATGACAGCATTCGGAACGGTTGTCGCAGCAATATTTACCGCCATCATCGGCAACAATATGAACATCAGAAAAGAGGATAGTCGCTTCATAATCATTTATTTTTTAACGATGATTTTGGTAACCTGATGAAGCTCATCAGCAGTTACAATAACATAATAAACCCCTGCATCCCAATTAATATGGGTAGTAAAATCAGCGACTAACTGCTGGTCGAAACACAATTTTCCTTCAGTTGAAAAAACCCTAATACGCGTGTTCTCAGGTAAAAAACCTCTCACAAACACAGAAAACTCATAGGAAATAAAGGTAGGATAAACATCCACTATGCCATCAAAATAAGCAGATTTAGCTTTTACTTTTGTGTTGATATTAAAAAACTCTTGTGCATAACATCCTACATTATCAGAGACTTTTAACGAATAAGTCTTACCTCCTTCAGGAGTAATTACAGCAATATCACCCGTTGCAACAACCTCATCATTAATCAACCATTCAAGCGTATAAGGTTCAGCGCCACCACTAATATCAAAACCAATAACACCAAGCACCACAGGAATACCAACGGGCAGCTCCTCTGAAAATAGCGTTACCACCTCCATCGCCCTTTCCGACTGTTGAGGCATGCGCATTCTGACGTAAGTCTGGGAGAAACTCGACAGTGTTAGAGAGAGGAAAAGTAATATGTGAAGATGAGTTTTCATGTTTAATGTGCCAATATGATTAATGATTAATTGATAGTGCTATTCTGAAACCTACAGTTTCGCATCGATAGGACACACGTTCGTATTCAGTTCCAGGGAAAGCCACCTCATAACAAGAGGGCACAACGTGCTTTCTATAATTCACATAACACTCCACATTATCACCGAACGAACTACTGCTATTATAATTACCGCCACGCATCACTTTTAAAGTGCCATCAGCAGGACCAGTTGGGTTTTTCACATCCTGACTTGGATAACTATCATACCAATCGCTACACCACTCGCTCA
>CAYVWK010000154.1:0-4796 GCA_964455235.1 uncultured Paludibacter sp. | reverse complement strand
TTCTTGCGAACGAAGAATCAAATCATTTAAAATCTGAGCAGTCTTAACACCTTGATCATCAGAAGCTTTTATCATCACATCCTTAAAAGGCGTACCAGGCACATTATGTGGAGGCGTACAATCAATATGTTTATCACCCCCTTTAATTTTCAGCAGATGTCGATAAGAAACACCAGGATAAAAACCGATCGTATCATCGCCCAATTCAGATTCCAAATAAAACATCAACTCTTCCGCTTCTTTCGTACTGATATGTCCCGCCGAATGATTTTTGATTTTTCCGTCTTCTATGCAGATAAGATTGCAGCGCATTGCCATTTCATCCTCCAAAATATCCACGCCCATACTGGCAGCCTCTAAAGAACCACGTCCTTCAAAAACCTCTGCCACATCATAGCCCATCACGCTTAAATTCGCAATTTCGCTCCCAGGTTCGAATCCCGCAGGGATAGTATGCAACATTCCACATCGCCCTAAAGAAGCGATTTTATCCATAAAAGGCTTATTTGCAATCTGTAGCGGCGTTTTATTGCCAATCTCTGGAATAGGCTCATCCGCCATCCCATCACCCAAAATAATTATATATTTCATGTTTGGTAAATTCAAATTAATTTGCAAAGATAATATTAATGTGCCGATGTGCCAATATGCCGATGTGGTGATGTGGTGATGAGTTGATAATGCTAAATATCTCACATGAGATCTATTTAGTTTGTTCAACTTTCCACTACTCTTTCATCAACTGCTTTAATTTTCTCCGATACAGCTGAAAATAATTTTTTTTCGTGCTATCATTTAGAAAAGAAGCAGCTACCATTTTCTCAACTAAATCTGATTTGGAAGTCATGAGTGACATAATATCCTGAAACTCCTTCATATTTATTCCCGCTTTGTCTGCTAATTTAGCAAATTGAAAATGTATGTTGCCTTGTGCTAATTTTTTAGGTAATAGACCATCTTCTAACGCAAAGTCTTTGTCTTCTATGTGAATACGGCTATTTAGCAAGTCATAAGCGGGGCTTAATCGGAAATCTCCAAAGGATGTTTCTAATATTGAGAAGTTTTTTAAATGAGCATCTCCATTTGAAAAAAGATAATTAAAGATAAGTATCTTCAAAAGTTTGGGAGCTTCTAACTGGTAAGTTGGCAAATGTTTTTGCATTAATTCAAACAACTCTAAATAATTCCCGAGATATTTGTAATGTTCACCATGTGTATGAGGAGTTCTTTTGGCCAAGGAAGCAAAATCTTCTTGAGCTAACTTTGAGCTATCTTCCTTTACATCAAATCTTTTGGTGATATAAGCTGGTGCGCCATCTTTAAAAAACATCAAAGCATTTTCAGCCGTTTCTATTCCATAAATTTGATGAGCAATTTGCATGGTTAAGTGCTCATTTGCAGGCATTTGATCTGTTTTTTTGCCAATGCTTGGAATTGGTTTCAGAATATATGTACCGCACTCATCATCATTGACAAGTCTCAGTTTATTTTTATCAAGTAAAACAGAAAATTTTTCTTGCACACCCGATATAGAAATGCGTTTGCGATTCTCTGCAAACAACTCATCGGTTTCTGCGTTAGAAGTAGGAGAGTAGTAAGGCAAAATATGATGTACTTTTTTACCTTGAAAAACTCTGTTTAAAGCGGTTCTGCTATAGGTATCAAAACCTTCAGATAAGGTGCTTAGACAATATTTAATTTTTGGTAAACTCATTTGTTTTCTATTTTAATAACTCTGACCGCACCAATACTGTCATTTTTTGCGGTAGTCATCAGCAATCCGAAGTAGTCGTCTTCGTCGATTCTATTTAACCTGCATACCACCAGTTTGTTAGAGCCCTCAGGAAGCATATTGTAAAAAAATGGAAATAAGTATTCAGAGCGAAACTCCTTTTCAGATTTCGGTAAAGTAAGACTGATACTTGGCTTGCTGTTATTGTTTAGCCATTCATTGTGATAACGAAATGAAAACGAGCCATCATCGTATTGAGTCAAGACACCCGCTTCTTCATTTTTGAATAATACATTGGCTTTTCTCATTTAGTAGGAGTTATATTTTTCACTTTTAGACAAACTTGCATCCCCAACACCCCAGCTATTTTTTGCAATGTTGAAAGTGTAGGATTTCCTTTTCCGCTTTCAAACTGTTTTAGAGTTCTCAGCCCCACGCCTGATATTTCCGCCAACCTTTCTTGTGTAACTTGAAGATCTACCCTGCGTTCTTTGATAGTGTTTATTAATTCTGTATAGTGCAACATAAAGCATTATTTTATGCAAATATAATTTTATTTTCTGAAATCACAATAAAAAGAGCAATAAATAACACTATATTAAGTGCATTTTGATTTTTAATATAGAATTGTGGGTTAAAGTGCGGTTTAAGACACTATTGGTTGTTGGAGGAGAAATAGTGTATCCTTCAAAGGTATAAAAAATAAATTCAGACATAATTGTAATTTTTATAAATCACCGATCTTTTTTAATTCAAAACTTTTGGTGTGCAATGCGGAAACAAAATTATAGTCAATGAATTTAATTCTGTTTTTTATCTCTTTGAAAGCTGAGTATGAAATTTTTTGTTCAAATTCTCTTTTTCGCGCAATTGCACTAAGAATATAGAAGTTTGAGTAAAAATCTTGCAAATCATTGAATTTCAGTAATGAATTTTGAATATCAGCTGAATGTTCAACTTCAAAAAAAGAATTTGGTAAGTTTCTTTCATTAAACCAAATGACATCCACGGTTCTCGCTCTTTTAATGATTTCCTTATAGCTAAAATCATAAATCTCTTCTATACTCGAAATACTACCAAGTTTTTTGTCTAAAAACAATTTATTTTTATCCTGAGGCGGTACATACGTATTAAAACCCTTCAAATTACCTATTTCCAATAGAAGTCCTTGGTAATAAGCGTGGGTGAAATTTTCTTCTTTTTGTTGCCCCTTATCCAAATCAAATTTGTGTAAAACTTCCTTTTGAAACTCCTTTAAAGCCCATAATCCTGGTTTAATTCTGAAAAAGAATCGTTCATCTTGCACAATTCTTCTTATAGAAGCGAAAGGTGTTTTGGTTTGCCATTGCGATACATCAACTTGATGATTCAAAAATCCCAAGGTCGCAAACCCACCATTATCTCTCATTACCTTGATAACTTGTTCGTATTGTTTCATATTGATAAAGGTCTTAATTATGTCCTTATAAGGACTGTAGTGGAAACTGATGTAAAATTTAAAAAGCACCACCAATCCATAGAAAGTCCAAAATTACAATAAATTTTTCAGCTTGCAAATCGGGTGGGGGATTTGGTGTTTCCTTTATATATCTTCAAAATATTCCTTCAATTTCGAGTTAGGTCGCCCATAACTTACGATTTTAACGTTTAAAGGCACGCTTTTAAATTTCTCTATAGCTCTTTGCATTGACTCTAAAATCCAATAGTCTTCATTACCGAAAACACCACCACCTACTAATGTTAAATAAACCACATTTGAATTATTCTTGAAGTTCTGTCGGTATGATGCAGGCCCGATTTTTACCAATAAATTTCAATCAACAAATGTTTCTTTTATTACAGATTTTACTTCTTGAATCTCACTTTCTGTCAAAGCGCCAAGTGTTTTTATAATTCTAATTTTATCTATTGTTCTGACTTGATCTATAGCAATCCAACCCGTTTTTCCATTATGT
This sequence comes from uncultured Paludibacter sp., assembly GCA_964455235.1. Lineage (GTDB taxonomy): Bacteria > Bacteroidota > Bacteroidia > Bacteroidales > Paludibacteraceae > Paludibacter. Next base: position 1,109 of record CAYVWK010000154.1, on the reverse strand, counting down.
TTTACCTCAATTCTGGTTGGATATCGTCGAGAAGTCGTTGTCATGGGACTAATAACTATGGTTTGAAGATTGTGATTTATTTCATTAGGTGAGACAATAACACAGGGTCTGGTCTTTTGAATCTCGCTTCCTATAGTTGGATCCAGATTGACTAAAACGATATCATACTGATTCATTACCAGTCCTCCATATTTTCATCATCGAAAACATCATCAATCAACAACTCATCATCTCTATTTGCATGCATCTTTTTAAACTGTAAATCCCATCCCTTGCGAGGCTCTGCCACCGGTTTAATGACAATGTGATTCTTTTCAAGAATTAATTCTACTTTATCCTTGATTTGGTATTTTTCCAATAAGGTCTTGCTTAGTCTAAAACCCCTTGAATTGCCGATTTTTACTATTGGTACTTCCATAATCTTTCTTTTATTAATGTAGGCACAAAGTTATTACATTTTTTATGGTAAGCAAAACAAATGTGATCTTTTTATTATTATTTTCGTTTTCTAAGCAAGATTATCTTATTAAACTACTTTTCTTCTACAACTTAGCGATAACGGTCGGCATATTGCCGAAGTGGCGGATTTTACCGATAAACTTCAATCGAAGCACAAACTTTCAATTTACCGAAATGTTTAATCGAAGCACTTAACCCACCATTTTGGCAAACTGGCTGTTAGGTGTTCGTTGTTTATTAGTCACGTTGTTAGTTATTTATTATTTCTTTTAGTCTGGTTGATATATCTCTCCAATTCGTGTCAAGGTTTACAGTTCTTATTTGAATTTTATGGTCGTTGTATTGAAAATCTAAATCGTAATCTTTTTCGACTGTAGGATACAAAAGAATTCCTGTTGCCGTTTTGGTCTTTTCGCTTCCGTCATGCTGATTTAGTAAGTAGCTAAATAGCTGATATAGGTTATAGGACTTAATTCTCTCCTTGTCATAATTTGTGGTCATGGTTTCTCTATAATATTTAGCATCAATTATTATTTTATATTCTTCATTTTCTAAGGATATGTCCGTTTCCATCTGAGGTAAATATTGATAACTCTCTATGTCTTGATGTTGAAATTGCCATTTAATCGTTTCTTTCTTAACAGTATTGA
>CAYVWK010000153.1:0-4805 GCA_964455235.1 uncultured Paludibacter sp. | reverse complement strand
AATTTGATAATGTTGAAGTTAGTACTTTTCTACTATATTGATTGATAATCTCATGATTTGAATTTATATTAATCCCTTTATTTTTATAGGCTTGATAGTAGTCTATTATTTTGTTCTTTAAAGCCTCATAATCATTGAAACCAAACATATCACCAGCCTGCGTTTGTTGTAGTACCGCAGCAGCATCACCATCCGTAAAACCAATGCCTATAATCGGACGTTTGGCTTGAAGGTATTCAAACAATTTACCTGTTAAAACTGATTTCGTTGAGGGGTCATCAAACATACACAAAAGCAAAAGCTGTGAACTGCGCTGATATTCAATGGCTTGCGCATGGGGAACGGTCGCAAAAAGTATGAGATTATCGCTTAGTTGATGGGTGTGCAAATCGTCAATTGTTGTTTTGCTCACTTTTCCAACCAATCTAATTCTCAAATCATTTTTAAAGTTACTATCCTCATCACTAACATCTTGTAGCACTTTCCATAAAAGCGTAGGATTCTGTTTATCAGTGAGCAAACCCGTATGTGTTATCACAAACTTATCGTCTAAAGTTACCGCTGTTTGTGGAAAATCATCAACATCAAAACCATTGGGCAAAACGTAAATTTTACGATTTGCGTAGTTTTCAAACTCTTTTTTCATGAAATCTGATACCACCAAAACCATATCAGCTGTTTCAACTACCTCTTTCTCCAAACCCTTATGAATATTATCAGCTAACTTACTTAATTTCAGCTCTTTATGATAAAAGATAGTCGTCCAAGGGTCTCTAAAATCAGCTATCCAGGGTATATGTGGAAACTCATGCTTCAAGCCTTGACCGATTAAATGTACAGAATGAGGAGGACCTGTAGTAATAATCGCATCTACAGCATTATTTTGTAGGTATTTTTTCAGATAACGAATAGAAGGTCGCACCCAGAAAACCCGTGCATCTGGAATAAACAAATTGCCACGTAACCAAATTGCAAGTTTATCTTTCCAGTTAAGTTGTTTATCATCAACAACAAAACCTGTCTGAATAGCTTTATTTTTATTACCTGTGAATTTTCTATAGATTTGATAAGGCTCCCAAATCTTACGCTTAATCACCTGAATATCAGCAGGAATATCATCAACTAAACTTTCATCAATTAAAGGATAATCAGGATTTGCAGGAGCATAAATGATGGGTTCCCAGCCAAACTGACGAAGGTATTTTACGAATTTCACCCAGCGTTGTACCCCCGAACCTCCGCTCGGAATCCAATAGTAGGTTATGACAAGTACTTTTTTCACTGATTATCAATTAAATAGCAAATTAATCTGATATGATTACACCCAATTTTTCAATGGCTTGCTGACTATCAAATTTCAACAAATAAGTATCTGGATTGGGTAATTGTCCATACACCTGAAACAGTTCTGCATGCTCTACTATAGCGGGATATAGATAACTTCCTGTTGAGCCAAAACCCAACTGTTCCAATATCACATATTCCACTTTTTTCTGGACTAAATCTTTAAGCAATTCATTCGTATCTGAGGTGAATTTATAATTTACCGCATATAAATTCGGAGCGTAGAAGGTAAATAATTCAGGTTTACGGCAACAACAAATCGTATTTTCAGGGAGCTGTTTCTGCATCTCTTTGGCCAATGAAAAATAGTTTTTATAAGCAGGAGGAAGGGGTTGTTTAGCTATTTTAGCTTGCAATTCAACAGGTGGATACATGAAAAAGAGTAATATTAAAAAAGCATACGAAAGATTGTACGAAAATTTATTTTCTTGTTTCCAAACTAAACGAATGAGATGGTATAATCCACTGTAAAAGGTAATGAATAAAAATGGAGCAATCGGAACAACATAGCGGCTTCCACTTCCACTATGCCATAACAAGAGCAATCCAATTTGAGCTATTAAATAGGCGATAAAAGTCCACTTTAGAGCACCCATTTTCCATGCACCATAAAAAATCACAGCTAAAATTAGCAAGCCAACGATTATTTGAAAAACACCTGAAGGGGCAGTATAATCAACTGATATAAAAGGGAATAGCGTATCTTGAAAACCTTTAACAATAGATTCATCAAAATTGACCAAAATCTTATCAACCATCTCCCCTACCGATGAAATTGTACCACTTTCGGGCCGCCACGGATTGACAGTCATAATAGTATCAAAATAGCGCGACTCAATGCCGTGATAGGCATTTCGGATAGACCAAGGCATAACTAATAAAACTACACCAACCAAACTAGCAACTGCTTGAATCCACTCCTTACGAAAGAGGAAAAAGACAAGCAATGCGAACACCAAAGCAGCACCCACTGAGCGCGTATAATAAGATATTACAGCAGATACGATGCTTATATAAAAGTAGGGAGAAGTCCAGAATTTTTTATGATTACCCCTTCGAGAATATTCATATAGAGACACGAAAAACACCACCGAACAAGCGATGAAAAACATCTCCGACATCACCATAGTCGAAAACTCTAACAGTTTGGGAGAAAAGTAAGATAACAAGACACTTACAAAAGCTAAGGAGGTATTTTTTGTGATGCGGTTGACAATATAAAAAAGGCCTGCAAAGCTTACAAACAGCAAAATACCATTCAACACCTTGAAAAACACCATATTATGCATACTCACTCCCAGCCACATAAATACAGCTAAAAAGGCTGAATAGCCTGGTGGATAATGGTTTGAAGGAAGTACACCATCGGGGGTGTTGTGGGTATATCCTAAACCTTTAGATATATTTTGTGCTAACTGAAGATAATGGGCATTATCGCCATTCAAATCAATTTTAGAATCGAATATTTGAGTAAAAACGAATCCAAAAACAACAGCTAGAATCAGTAAAAAGAGATAGTTTTTTTTCATTTTACATGTGTTTTTTAAGCCTTCAAAGGTAATAAATTTTCTTTGTCTGTTGAAACATTTTGAAGGTTTCTGTTATTTCGTTACTTTTGTCAAATACAAGGATATAAGCCTTTCACATTCATAGCTCAATCAAGATAAATATATGGCTTCAAACACACATTCTTTTACAACTTCTTTAAAAGGCTATCTCAAAATAGCGCGCTTCGACCACTGGATAAAGCAACTTTTCATTCTGCCAGGTTCTGTTTTTGCTATTTTATTAGCAGGTTTTTCGTTTAGCTGGATAACTTATGTAATAGGAATCATTGCCACCTGCTTGATTGCATCTGCAAATTATGTTATCAATGAATACCTAGATAGAGAATTTGATAAATTTCATCCTATCAAAAAAAATCGACCCATAGTTGCTGAAAACCTTAAGCCAGCCGTTATTTGGATCGAATATGCTGCCTTTTCCGTAATAGGTTTGTTTTTAGCGTGGCAAACGTCCCTCCCCGTTTTTCTAAGCATAGCTGCACTATGGTTTATGGGTATCCTATACAATGTAGCCCCAATTCGACTCAAAGAAATTCCTTTTGTTGATGTTTTAAGCGAGTCGATTAACAATGCCTTACGTCTGTTAATTGGCTGGTTTTTAATTACTAGCACTAGTTTGCCTCCTGTCAGTATCATCATTGGCTATTGGATGGGCGGCACCTTTTTAATGACAGCCAAACGTTTTGCAGAATACCGCATGATAGATGACAAAAATGTAGCTGGTTTATACAGAAAATCCTTCCAATATTATACTGAGAAGTCACTGCTGATTTCGGCTTTTTTCTATGCGATGATTTCAGTGTTTTTCATCGGCATTTTCATGATTAAATACCGTATCGAACTCCTGATTGCCATCCCTTTTCTTTGCGGGTTATTTAGTTACTACTTATATATTTGCTATAAACCCGACTCTTCGGCACAAAAACCCGAAAAACTATTCAGAGAAAAAGGATTGATGATATATGTGATACTATTCGTGGTCCTATTGACTATTTTATTGACCGTCCCCATCCCTGCACTGCATCATTTCTTAGATCCATCTTTGATAAACGTTCCAAAATGAAATCAGTCACTCACAAAAAGCCAATTTCCGATTATAAAGCTTTGATTTTGGATATGGATGGGACACTTTATCATCAACTTCCCGTGCGAATTGGCATGGCAAAAGAGTTGTTTTTTTACTATTTATTTCGTTTGAATCGCATTTCAGAGTTACTTGCCATCTACAAATATCGAAAAAATTATGAACGTGGTCAGCTGCAAACCCCTGATGACAACATCATTTACTGGATGGAGAAACGACCCAAAAAATACATCCATTTTTATCGTAACAAAAACCTGATAGCCCTTGCGGAAGAGATGCAAAAGCAAGGTGCAAAAATAGTGGTGTATTCTGATTATCCTTTAGAAGAAAAATTAGACGCCTTGTCGCCTTTCAAACCCGATTATTACTTTTCCGCTAATGATGCTGATATTCAGTGCTTAAAACCTGACCCCAAAGGACTCTTACATATCATCAATATTGTAGATATACCTAAGGAAGATATTCTTTTTATAGGCGATCGTTATGAAAAAGATGGTTTGTGTGCTGAGGGAGCGGGGATTGATTATATGATTGTGGGGGCAAGGAGAAAATTAAAAAATTGAGGAATGTAAGAATTGAGGAATTGTCTTGTTCTGATGTCGGTTTACATTAAAATCAATTAAAAAAAATGCAACATTTAACAGATAATTCAGTAAAAAATCAATTAACATAAAATAAATTGATATATTATTTTGCGAATTAAAAATTTGTTGTATCTTTGCACCGCTTTGGAAGTAAAGCATTCAAGTTTCAATAAAATATCGGGCGTTTAGCTCAGCTGGTTCAGAGCATCTGCCTTACAAGCAGAGGGT
>CAYVWK010000152.1:0-4871 GCA_964455235.1 uncultured Paludibacter sp. | reverse complement strand
AGGTACGACCTAATTTTTCATACGAGCGTTGGTGGTCGTGTGCCGTTATCACCAAATCAATTTGATGCTTTTCAAATAAATCCATTATGACCAAATTCTCATCTACACGAGGGTTGGTGGAGGTAGTATGTCGTCCGCGAAAAAAGTTAACATGCATAAATACGACGCAATAACGATGATTAGCTCGCTGATTCTCTAAGGTAGTTTGCAGCCATTGCAACTGACTTTTCCCTATCGTTCCGCTGCCATTATCAAGGCAAATATAGAGGTCATTGGTTGATGGGGTTTCTACGGTAAAATAATAAATCGAGCTACCATACAAACGATGAAAATGCTTCCATCCATCAAAATAGAGTTCATGATTTCCCGTAAGCATAAAGCTCGGTTTTGCTTGATAATCAGGTAGTAAATCATGAAAGCGCTCGTAATCATTTTCTTTTCCTGTTACAAAATCACCTACAAAAACCATAGCTGCTACTTCATCTTCCATAGCAATATTGATGAATTTCTCATAATTTTTAGTCGGACCTACATGTACATCCGAAGCAACCATAATCTGATAATTTTCTTTGGAAACTACAATGTTTTTAAACGGATTATCTGCGTTCCACTGCATCGACATTTCATAGCGATCTTCAATTCTATCCGTAGAACGTATAAAACCCGTTAAATCTGCATCGCCTATACAAGATGAAAGTGCGATAAAAAACATCATTGCAAAAGTTTGTTTCAAAATTTCCATTGTATGCCTCCTCTCACAAAATAGCCGAAATAATTTACTCGTATATTGAGTAATCCAGCTTGTAAATACCCTAAATCAACAAAAAGATGGGCGTTTTTAGTAAAATTATAATCAATATCCGCCACTAAAAAAGGATTGGTTTCTTGTAACTGTAGTAGCATATCAAAATTCGTAATAGAAATACTACTCTTCCATTTTTCGCTAATAGGCTGATTGTAAGTCAGTTTGTACATAATATTCCATGCCTCCCATATCGTTCTTTTAGCATAATTATTTTCATCAGCATAAGATTTCCTTAAACTAAAGAAGCGAGAATTTACACCCAAGTGATAATCCATTCTTTTATAATGATGCTGAAAAATCATCGCCGCATTATGTTCATTCAATCGCTCTGAGAAAGGTCGCCACTGAAAAAACCACCCCACTTTCAAAGGAAATTCCTTTATTTTCAGATTTTTATTGGCTGATATTTTCAAGGCATCGAAGCTATTTTCCATAGGGTTGATAAAAGTTGCTCCAGCTAAAGCCTGCAATTCCCAATCATCAACAAAATAGGATAATTCAGCATAAGATTTAGCATAGAAACCTGATGAAATATAGTTTTCACCCGCTTCCACAAATGCTTTTCCTCTCCATTGTGCCTTTATTTGCATCCATACAAAAAGACACAGTATTACTATTAAATATCTATACATCATTTTATAAATTTGATAGATTTAAACCACTCCAAAGCCTCATCAATAGCAAGTTTTAAAGATGTTTCAGGTAATAATAACTCCTTTTTAGCTTTTTTATTCGTATAATATTCTTGTATCAATAATTGATTAATATTGCGACTGCAAACCGATGTTTTGATGTGCGCAAATCGTAAAATATCCCCTACATACCCAGCAATTTTTAGCATAAAATCGGGTACAACCACAATTTTTTGCTGATAACCCCCTACTCTTGTCTGAAGTTGAAAATATTCTTTAAAACTGAGATTGATACCAGCTGCCAAATATCTTTCACCCGAAACACCCATAGTCAGCGCATTACAACATGCTATTGCAACGTCTTTCACAGGCACAAAGTTTTTACCACCACTCGGAATTATCAAAAAACGCTTTTTATATCCCATCAAAACCAAAGCACCAGAACTCGGTTTGGTATCATAATTTCCTATCATAAAAGTAGGATTAATGATGATTAGGTGATTATTTTGCGCATAATCGGCACATAGATTTTCCGCTGCTATTTTCGATTGTGCATAAAAAGAACGCGTAAAAGGATATTGAATGGGATAAGATTCATCAGCTAAATGATTATGATTACCGTAACCCACTGTATTACAAGTACTCACAAACACAAAACGTCTAATATTCAGTTCTGATGCCACTTGTATTAATTGATGGGTAGCATCTGTATTTATTTTTTGATAATCCTCAAAATTGAGTAAATTTGTATCCGTAATTGCAGCGATATGGATGATAGCATCGCAATTCTGAACTACTTCAGTAATAATATGTTTATCAGCAAAGCTACCCATTTTCACCTCTACCCTATCCAAATCAAACTTAATTTTGGAAGTAGAGCGAACAAGAATGCGGACATTGAGATTCCTTTGCAGCAATTCCATCACCACGTGGTGACCAAGCAAACCATTTGCACCTGTAACTAAAACTTTCATTTATAAGACTTTAACTTGATTAACTAAACATTTTGCAGACACTAATTGTTTTACTATTGAAGGAAAATCATAAGTTATTAATAAACTCTTGATAAGTGTTCAAAAGGAGTGGATATGTTTTAATAAAAAATAGTTGGAACTATCAAAAATGATAGTCTATATATATTTTTTTTAGACTACAAAGAAAAACAATTGAAATCTATTAACGAAGTTTTAAGTCCAATTTTGGAATTACTAACAAGGAAGTCTGCAAAAACTTACTAACTTTGCAGCTATTAACAGCATGTTGATAAAGTTTGTATTTGCCTAATTTTCAGGCTAAATCAATAAAATTAAATTGTTGAAAACCTTCTACCTCAAATTAATAACTTATTATACAAGCATTAGAGAAAGAACTTTTCAACCTTATCAACAGGCTATTATTATCATATATATAGTTTTAAAATTTAGAATTAATATTATAATAATTAGTTGAAAATGAAAAAAGAGGAATTAATTCAGGAAATCCATCGTTTGAGAAAAGAGAAAAACGCGGTAATCATGGCGCATTACTACCAAACAGGTGATATTCAGGATATTGCAGATATGGTAGGTGATAGTTTGGCATTAGCTCAATGGGCTGAAAAAACGGATGCTGATATTATTGTGCTATGCGGCGTCCATTTTATGGCTGAAACGGCAAAAATTCTTTCCCCTGATAAGAAAGTATTAATTCCCGATTTAGAAGCTGGTTGCTCGCTTGCAGATAGCTGTCCCGCACCAGAATTTGAGAAGTTTGTCAACGCCCACCCCGACCATACCGTAATTTCGTATGTAAACACTACAGCTGCGGTAAAAGCTTTGACAGATGTGGTAGTTACCTCAACCAACGCCAAGAGTATAGTTGATCAATTTCCAAAAGATGCGAAGTTGATATTCGGTCCAGATAAAAATTTAGGTGATTATATCAATAAAATCACTGGTAGAGAAATGCTTTTATGGGATGGAGCTTGTCATGTGCACGAGCAATTTTCGGTAGAAAAGCTTCTTCAATTAAAGAAAGAAAATCCAGATGCAGAAATCATCGCCCATCCAGAATGTAAAAATATCATTTTAAAAATGGCAGATTTTGTAGGTTCTACATCAGCCTTATTAAATTACTCCACTAAATCCGATAAAAAGAAATTTTTAGTCGCCACAGAAAGTGGTATTTTGCATCAGATGGAGAAGAACAATCCCGACAAAACCTTCATCCCCGTACCTCCTGAGTTTGAAAACTCTACTTGTCATTGCAACGAGTGTGAATTCATGAAGAAAAACACCTTAGAAAAGCTTTATTTAGCCCTTCGCGACGAGCAACCCGAAATTTTAGTTGAAGATGAAATGCGGGAAAAAGCTGTGAAGTCGATACATAGGATGTTGGAAATGAGTTGAGGTGTGGGTTAAGTACATATATCAAGATTGATATCTAATAGTTCCACTTGAAATTTTACTTTTGCTTTTAGAGCAGTGAATACTCTTAATAAAGTATCCATTGTTACATTACCAGCATTATTTTCCAGTCTTGATATTTGAGCCTTTTGAACACCAATTAATTTACCTAACTCTTCTTGGGTTAGGTTTCGTTCTTTTCGAGTTTGTTTGATAGCTTTCCCAATAAGATCCATTTGAAGCTCATACTCAAAGAGATCTCGTTCTTCTGTCCCTATTTTTCCAATAAGTTCATCTTTTACTTGGTCGAAGGTGTATGTTTTCATTTTCTCTTATTTTTATGTTTTTCTTCAAAATATTTTACTCTACTTTTAATTGCTTTTTCTATCTCCTTTTTAGGAATATCACTTCTTTTTTTTATAAATCCATGAGTTGCGATTACTAATGTTTTGGTTGTTGAAGATTTATCCCAAAAAGCAAGAAATCGATATTGTAACCCTTTATATAAGGTTCTAAACTCCCAAATATCATCATACAACTTTTTTAATAGTTCAGGATTATTTTCTATTTGTGCTTTACCAATATTAAAAAGTATTTTTTTTGAATGTTTACTTTCTAAACTTCGTAAAAACACCATAGCATCCTCTAAAAGTATAATTTCAAACAGTTTTTTCATATTGTTTTTTTAAACAGTACAAAGGTATAAAAAGTTTCATTAAAACGAAACATTTAAAGATAATTTTTTATTTATGTTCGATAATTTGAGAATATAATATAACTCAATACGCCATGCTTTTAGAAGCTATATTAGGTTAGATACAGGTTTTTTTGTTAGAATGCAAGCTGATTATTATATGTAAATTGCTAAAAAAGAAAAGCAATTAAGCAAAAAAATAGCTGCTATTTGGAAGATGGTGGCGGTGATGTAGGTAAGTGTTTTTCCTATGATAGAATAGTTTTTTATTATACAGCCATTGGATTAATTTGAATTTCTCCTCCTATTGCTCTTAAAACCTTCATTATTGTATTAAATTGAGGTTTAGAACCTTC
>CAYVWK010000151.1:0-4953 GCA_964455235.1 uncultured Paludibacter sp. | reverse complement strand
ATCAAAAAAATTACTAGCCTTTATGACTAATTTATACTTTTTATATTCCTCGATATCAGAGGTATAGCCGATTTGGTTGACTATATTTTCAGACACATGATTGCCAAGAAGAAATTGAATAATATAGGATATAATTTCTTGCATATAGTGAAATTTCGGTTTAACTAAGTTCTTTCAAAAGGTATTTACCTGTCTTACTATCAGGGTGTTGTGCTATTTCTTGAGGTGCACCGCAAGCAATAACATAACCGCCTGCTCGTCCCCCTTCTGGTCCCATGTCGATGATGTAATCGCAACTTTTGATTACATCCATATTATGTTCAACAATGATAACGGTATTTCCTCTATCTGCTAAACGGTTTAAAACGCCTAATAGTACACGAATATCCTCAAAATGCAAACCTGTAGTTGGCTCATCTAAAATATACATGGTTTTACCCGTATCGCGTTTGGAAAGTTCAGCAGCGAGCTTAATGCGCTGACTCTCACCACCTGACAAGGTGGTGCTCGATTGACCTAACTTGATATATCCCAAACCAACGTCTTGAATAGTTTTAATTTTATTCAAAATGCGAGGTTGATTTTCAAAGAAACTAACCGCTTGGTTGATAGTCATATTCAAGACATCAGCTATGGATTTTCCTTTAAATCTGACCTCTAAAGTTTCCTTATTATAACGCTTCCCACCACAAATTTCGCAGGGTACATATACATCAGGCAAAAAATTCATTTCAATGGTCTTAAAGCCATTACCTTTGCAGGTTTCACATCTACCGCCAGACGTATTGAAGGAGAAGCGACCAGGTTTATATGCACGAATTTTCGCTTCAGGTAAAGAAACAAATAGGTTTCTGATTTCAGAGAATACTCCTGTGTAAGTAGCTGGGTTTGAGCGTGGTGTGCGACCGATAGGGGATTGATCAACTACCACCACTTTATCAAGATGTTCTATGCCTTCTACGGAATCGTAGGGTAGTGGGTCTTTTAGAGAAGAATAAAAATGCTGACTTAAAATTGGGTGTAAAGTCTCGTTAATTAGGGTAGATTTTCCACTTCCTGATACGCCTGCAACGCAAATCGTTTTTCCTAAAGGAAATTCAATATCAATATTCTTCAGATTATTACCTTTTGCTCCCCTGATTATCAGTTTGTTTCCATTACCTTCGCGTATAGTATGAGGCACTTCTATTGCTTCCAAACCATTCAAATAGGAAGCAGTTAAAGTATTGGATTTCAGCATTTCATCGGGTGTTCCAGTAAAAACTAACTCTCCACCATAACGGCCAGCTCGTGGTCCTAAATCGATGATGTGGTCGGCAGCGAGCATCATCTCTTTATCATGTTCAACGACTATCACCGAGTTACCTGTATCGCGCAACTGTTTAAGCGATGTAATTAAACGCTCATTATCGCGCTGATGCAGACCAATACTGGGTTCATCAAGTATATATAGTACGTTAACCAACTGAGTTCCAATTTGTGTAGCCAGGCGAATACGCTGACTTTCACCACCTGAAAGCGAGTGGGTACTGCGATTGAGCGATAAATAATTCAGTCCAACATCCAATAAAAACTGCAAACGGGTGCGTATTTCTTTCAGAATTTCACTGGCTATAACTTTTTGTTTATCAGAAAGATATGGCTCTACCTGGTTTAACCATTGATAGAGCTCATCAATATCCATCTTAGATAATTCAGCGATATTTTTATCATGTATTCTGAAATGCAAAGACTCTTTTTTGAGCTTATCACCTTGACATTCAGGGCATTTTATTTCTTTAGAAAACTGATTAGCCCATTTTTGCTCTGTCGCTGAAACCGAAGCGTCCTGCTGCATCTCGATGTATTTGATGATGCCGTCATAGGTCAGGAAATAGTTTGAATTTCCCAAAGATTGATTTTTGATATTCAAACGTTCATCTGTACCATTCATAATCTCATCTAAAGCTTCTTTGGGAAGTTTGGAAATAGGTATTTTTACATCGCATCCATACCGTTCCAATAAAGCATCTATCTGCCAGAAAATCATGGTGTTTTTGTATTTTCCTAAAGGAATAATTCCACCATTATATATGCTGATTTCAGGATTTGGGATGATTTTCTCCATATCAATATTATGGATAGTTCCCAAACCTTTACAGACAGGGCAAGAGCCATGAGGCGAGTTGAAAGAGAAATTATGCGGTGCAGGTTCATCATACGAAATTCCAGTTGTCGGACACATCAGCATACGGCTGAAATAGCGTGCTTCATCCGTATCCACATCCAAAATCATCATGATACCATTGCCTTGCTGCATGGTTTTTTGCAAAGATTTTTTGAGTCGCGCTTTATCCTTTTCAGCAATAACTAATCGATCAACCACCAACTCTATATGGTGATTTTTATAACGATCAACCCTCATTCCATGCGTGATTTCACGAACCTCTCCATCTACACGAACATAGACATAGCCCTTTTTTCGATTGCTCTCAAAAAGCTCCTTATAATGCCCTTTTCTACCTCTAATTAAAGGAGCAAGCATCAAGGTTTTTTTGCCAGCATAATTTTTTATGATAAGGTCAATGATCTGATCATCAGAATATTTGACCATCTTTTCTCCTGTTTTATATGAGAATGCTTCACCAGCACGAGCATATAGTAATCGCAGAAAGTCGTAAATTTCAGTAGTAGTACCCACCGTTGAGCGAGGGTTTTTGTTGGTAGTCTTTTGTTCAATTGAAATCACAGGACTTAAGCCCGTAATTTTATCTACATCCGGGCGTTCGAGATTGCTTAAAAAACTACGTGCATAAGCAGAAAATGTTTCTATATAGCGCCGTTGCCCTTCCGCAAAAATCGTATCGAAAGCTAAAGATGATTTACCACTACCACTCAGGCCAGTCACCACGGTCAGAGCATTGCGAGGTATACTCACATCAATGTTTTTAAGGTTATGAACACGAGCGCCCGTAACCTCAATAGAGCCAGAAGATTCGACTTGTGCGATATGATTTTTTTCTTTCAAAACAAATAAATTCTTTAAAAATTGAATGAACCTGCAAAGTTAATCTTTTTTCTCATTCAAAATAAGCAAATGAACTATTTGTACTTTCAAAAAAAAAGGCTATTTTTGCACCGCTTTTCTGAAAAGTAAAGTGTGATGGGAAATTAAGCGACTAATCACTTAAAAATAAACGCTTAAATTTTGAGTAACACAAAAAATATTAGTAATGAAATCTTACGAATTAAAAGGTGTAGTTCGCCAAGAACTAGGAAAAAAAGCAACAAAAGCGGTACGTACAAGCAGTAGTATCCCTTGCGTATTGTATGGTTTGAATGAAAATGTTCACTTTACAGTTGAAAAAAGTGATGTTCATAAATTAATCTATACTCCAGAAGTATATGTAGTTGATTTAACCGTTGATGGTAAAAAAACAACTGCTATTATGCAAGCTCTTCAATTCCATCCAGTTAGCGATAATGTATTACATATCGACTTTTTGGAAGTGAATAAAACAAAACCTGTTATTATGGAGATTCCTGTTAGACTTCACGGTTTGGCAGCTGGTGTAAAAGCAGGGGGTAAATTATCACTTCAAACAAGAAAATTGAAAGTGAAAGGTATTTATACTGATTTCCCAGAGGTAATCAATGTAGATGTAACAAAACTTGTTTTAGGTAAAACTATTCAAGTTGGTGATTTGAAATTAGATAAACTTCAAATTTTGAATGCTAAAAACGCGGTTGTAGCGCAAGTGAAATTGACAAGAGCTGCAAGAAGTGGTGCTTCAACTGAGGAGGAAAGTACTGAAGAAGAAGAAACAGAAACTGCAGAAGAATAAATGAAATATTTAATCGTTGGATTGGGAAACATTGGTCCAGACTACCAAGACACCCGACACAACATAGGATTTTCAGTGTTGGACGCTCTTGCTGGAGCGTCCAATGTTTTTTTTGAGGATAAGCGCTATGGCTTTGTCACGACCCTTAGGGTGAAAAACAAAACCCTCGTACTGCTTAAACCCTCTACGTTCATGAATTTGAGCGGGATGGCTGTGCGCTATTGGATGAAAAAGGAAAATATAGAAACTGAAAATCTGTTGGTGATAGTAGACGACATCGCGCTGCCTTTCGGAACACTTCGCCTGAAACCAAATGGATCAGATGCAGGGCATAACGGACTGCGAAGTATACAAGATTTGCTCGGTCACAATCAGTATGCTCGTTTGCGCTTTGGCATAGGCAATGATTTTCCGCGTGGTTATCAGTCGGAATATGTACTCGGCAAATGGGATGAAGAAGAAATGAAAATCTTACCCGATAGAATCAAAATTGCAAATGACATCATCAAAACTTTCTGCCTGTCTGGGGCGCAGTTTGCGATGAATCAGTATAATAATAAATGAGACTGATATGCCAATGTGCCGATGTGCCGATGTGCCAATGTGCCGATGTGCCAATGTAAATAATTAAGAAATTTAGAAATTCAATAGTCCCATCATTCACATTATTCTCATTATTCTCATTATTCATATTGGCACATTAACAAAATGGAAATCCGCATAGATAAATGGTTATGGTCGGTACGTTTGTTTAAAACGCGCTCCTTGGCTGCTGAGGCTTGTAAGAAGGGTAAGGTGCTGGTGAATGCGGTGGAGGTGAAGCCTTCGCGCATGTTGAAAGTGGGGGATATAGTGGGAGTAAAGCATAACCCAGTGCTGTTTTCTTACGAAGTGCTTGCGTTGGCCGACAAACGAATGGCTGCTAAATTAGTCCCTGATTTTATGCGAGATGTCACCACCCCCGACCAAATCGAACTCTTTGAAATGGGCAAAATTGCCGCTAAACTCAATCGCCAAAGAGGCACCGGACGACCTACTAAAAAAGAGCGGAGGGAATTGGATGATTTTTTTGAATTAGACTGATGTGTTGATGTGCCAATGTGCCGATGTGCCGATGTGCCGATGTGCC
>CAYVWK010000150.1:0-5000 GCA_964455235.1 uncultured Paludibacter sp. | reverse complement strand
CCTGTATTGGGATCGACTGTTATTTTGGCGTGAGGCTTTAGTACAACTGAAGCCGGGAGTCCAACTAACTTGCCGAGCTGTGGCACTGCTACTGTTTGTTGCAAAAGGGTATTTACTCCGTCGGTTACGGTGATGGCTGTACTGGCAGGCAATACTGTATATAAACCAACTACTTCGGATTTGGCTTTTGGGTCTTTCGCTTGGGTCGTGATTGTTTCAGGATTTACGGTGATGAAATAAGGCGTGCCACTCAAATCGTCTTGCGGTACTATACCGCGACGTGCTGAGAGTCTGAATAAAATATCATTCGTAACTGCCATATCTGGCGACATATATACCTTATACCTATTGGTTTCTTTTCTGATAGTGCCCGTGAAAAGTTCTGTAAGCTCTTGTTCCTTACAGTTCAATTTCTCTAACATCAATGCTAATGCTTGTCCGTCAGGCATAATATCCACTTCTCCAGAGAGTAAATTCAAACGGCTCATACGAATATTATATATCTGAATAGCAGCTCCTTCTGCCATTTTAGCAATGGAACCTGCCATCATATACTCTTGTGTTAAAGGCAATAAACCTGAAGTAGCTGTATTGCTTTTAGGTGCTTGATAGCTGTGTACATCTTCTGTATTATCAGTAGGTTGTGGCACTGCTACATTTACACCACACAGTACGCCTTGCTGATTAACCACTATCGAGCTGCTTTGTTTGGGTTGAATATCAACGGAAAAACGACGATTGAGGTCGGGCTTAGTAATTTGCGACATCTTAATGCCCACAACCTTAGCGGTAGTCTTCTCTTCTGTTACAACTTGATTTGTAGCCAAATAACGCTGAGAATATTGATAGAAAACTCCTGGCTTTTCAGTCTGAGTCTCCACTTCAAGCTCAAAACAAAGTTCCGTTTTAGGTAATGCATAAATCATACTTCCTTCCGAAAGCGTAAATTTCGATTGAGCTCCTACTGCCATCAAACAAAAAGAAAGCAGACTTACTAAATATATCTTTTGCATATGACTATTTTTTATAATTGATAAGCACATCTACAATGATTTATGTGCTTATCAGAATGAAACATTAGGATTTTTTGGTACGAGAAGCGGGCTTTTTCTTAGTAGTCTTAGCATCCGACTGCTTCTCTACCAATTCTTTGCACTGCTCTGCTGTAAGCGTTTTTGGGTCAACCGTTTTCGGTATTTTAAAATTCTTTTTATTGAAGGTAAAATACGGACCATAACGGCCATTCAACACCTGATATTCCCCATTTTCGCCTAAAGTAGCTATGAATTTATTTCTATCAGCTTCGCGTTTTTCTTCTATTAATTCGATAGCTCGTTCTGCTGTAATCTCCAAAGGATCTTCTGTTTTTGGGATGGAAACGAAGCTACCATCATGGCGTACATAAGGTCCAAAACGACCCACCGCTGCTACCATTTCCTTACCCTCATATTCGCCAATAGTGCGAGGTAATTTGAATAGCTCCAAAGCCTCTTCCAAGGTGATGGTTTCTATCAGTTGCTCCTTTCTTAAAGATGCAAATGTGGGCTTCTCCTCCTCATCAGATTGACCAATTTGAGCAATCGGACCGTAGCGACCAATCTTCACAGAGACTTGTTTGCCCGATTTTGGATCGGTACCCAACACCCTCTCTCCAACCTGACGCTCAGAGTTTTGAATGGCATCTTCTACAACTGGATGAAATTTCGTATAAAACTCATCTATCGATTTTGTCCAATCAATACCACCTTCAGCTATCTGGTCAAACTCCTTTTCTACACGAGCAGTAAAGTTATAATTCAAGATGGTAGGGAAATGTTCCACTAAGAAATCATTTACCACCATACCTATATCCGTAGGGAAAAGTTTGGCTTTTTCAGCACCTACATTCTCCGTTTTTATTTTATCTGTGATGGTGCCAGCCTTCAAACTTAATTCAACAAACTCACGTTTATCCGCTTTGCGATTGCCTTTCTCCACATACGCACGATTTTGAATGGTGGTGATGGTAGGCGCATAAGTAGAAGGACGGCCAATACCCAATTCCTCTAATTTGCGTACCAAGCTAGCCTCACCATAACGAGGTGGTTTTTGAGTGAAACGCTGCTGTGCAATAATCTCTTCCATAGTCAGTGCTTGTGCGTTTTTCAAAGCAGGCAATCTGTGTATCGTTTCCTCGTCTTCATCATCTTTCGACTCCAAATACACCTTCAAAAAACCATCAAACAAAATCACTTCGCCTTCTGCTACAAATTGATATTTAGAACTGCTATTATCAATATAGATGGATGTCTTTTCTAGCTCAGCATCAGCCATTTGAGATGCGATGGTGCGTTTCCAAATCAACTCGTATAATTTCTTTTCCTGCGCTGTTCCATCCACAGTATGCGTATTCATGAAAGTCGGACGAATAGCCTCATGAGCCTCTTGAGCGCCTTTAGCTTTGGTTGTAAACTGCCTGGTTTTCACATACTTTTCGCCTGCCATAGAAGTGATTTCAGCACGAGCAGTATTTATAGCTAAGCTCGACAAATTCACTGAGTCGGTACGCATATAGGTAATTTTTCCAGATTCATACAGCATTTGCGCCACACGCATGGTTTGCGAAACAGAAAAACCCAATTTACGTGCTGCTTCTTGTTGTAAGGTAGAAGTTGTAAACGGCGGAGCAGGTGATTTTTTAGCTGGTTTGGTGACAATATCAGCCACTTTAAAACTTGCATTTTTACAAGCTTCTAAGAAAGCCACAGCCTCTTCTTTGTTTTGAAAGCGATGAGGCATTTCAGCATGCACCACAGCTGGATTGCCCTGCACATCAACAGTAAGAAACTGCCCACTCACGCGATAAGCAGATTCCGCATTGAAATTATTGATTTCACGTTCGCGCTCCACTATCAGGCGAACCGCCACCGATTGCACACGACCTGCAGAAAGTGATGGTTTAACCTTCCTCCACAAAACGGGCGAAAGCTCAAAACCCACTATCCTATCCAATACACGACGCGCCTGCTGTGCATCCACTAAATTAGCATCTATATCGCGAGGCTGTTCAATCGCTTTTAGGATGGCATCTTTCGTAATCTCATGAAAAACAATACGCTTAGTCTTATCTTTTGAAAGCTTTAACTCATCAAATAAATGCCATGCGATAGCCTCCCCTTCACGGTCTTCATCCGATGCTAACCACACTACTTCAGCAGCTTTAGCAGCTTTTTTTAGCTCGCCCACTACCTTTTTCTTATCCGCAGGAACAACATATATAGGTTGGTAATTATTCTCGAAATCGATTCCTATTCCTTTATCAGCTAAGTCACGAATATGACCATAGCTCGACATAACATGAAAATCAGAACCTAAAAATTTTTCAATTGTTTTGGCTTTTGCAGGTGACTCTACAATTACAAGGTTTTTCGACATACTATTCTTTATTTTAAAATATATATAGGTAAATTTGGGTGCAAAATAACAAAAACAAATAGGTACTAACCAAATTTTCAGGCGTTTATTTTTATTATTTAATAAAAGAGCTGGTTATTTTGCAGCAAAGGCTCGCCCCAAATATTTGACAATATCACCCGCAACCATGGATTCGGTTGATTCGGTTTCCAAGGCAATATCAGCTGCTAACCCGTGCAAATAAACCCCAACTTGGGCTGCATTTTCTGGCTCATAAGCCTGTGCCAACAAAGAAGCAATGATGCCCGTAAGCACGTCGCCCGAGCCTCCCGTTGCCATACCAGCATTGCCAGTACTATTGATATACACTTTTCCTTCTGATGTCAGAATGCGGGTATATGCCCCTTTGAGCACGATGATTAATTGATGCTTAACTGCCATTTCCTGGGCGAGTTGCAGCATTTCTGCTGAGTTATTCGTCTGCCCAAACAAACGCTCGAACTCTTTGGGATGCGGTGTGATGATGCTTTTAGGAGGTAATTGCAGCAACAAATCAGGCTGCTCAGCGATGATATTCAACGCATCTGCATCCAGCACTATGGGTTTTTGAAGATTATTGAGAAGATGACGCAGCAAAGCAACGGTTTCTGCACTCTTCCCCCAACCTGGACCGACAGCAATGGCAGAAATTTTAGCATCAGCCTTCATGTGCGAGATAGCTTCTTCACTTAAATTGGAATGATACATCGCTTCGGGAGTAGTTTCTTGCAGAATAATACGATTATCCTCTGTGCCAAAAATGGTAAGCAGCCCCACGCCCGACCGCAGGGCTGCCTGTGCTGATAACATCGCTGCTCCAGCCATGCCTTTGCTCCCCGCCATCAATACCAAATGTCCGAATGTACCTTTATGCGAAAACGTAGATCGCTTATGGAGAAGCGTCCGCACATCCTCATCTTGCAAAAAATAAAAATCGGTAGCCATTTGCGCTATACCGTCGGGGTGCAGACCAATATCCAATACCGACCATTCCCCTATAAACTGCTCATTTTCAGGATAAAAGAAAGCCAATTTAGGGAACTGCAAACTCAAAGTGAAATCCGCTTTTATAATAGGATTGGTTGTACTATTGCAGTCATCTGCATTCAATCCTGATGGCACATCAATAGCCACAATTATATTATTTTGTTGATTGATATAGGCTATCAATTCAGCATATACTCCATCGAGCGGCCGACTTAATCCCGAGCCAAACAATCCATCAATTAGTATCGTTTTATGTGATATTTCGGGAAGATATAGTTCAGAAATATGCTCAACTATCAGCTCAGGAAAGAGCTTTTGCATACGATCTTTGTTGATGGCGCAATCATCCGACAACCTACCCACATGAAACAGATACACCACCACCTCATAGCCATTCTCCTTCAGTTTACGTGCAAGTGCCAAAGCATCACCGCCATTATTACCAGGACCAGCAAGCACAAGAAACTCAGACGCTTTATCAGAAAACTGATGCATCACAGCACCCAACAAAACATCAGCAGCCCGCTCCATCAAATCAATCGACTCAATAGGCTCATGTTCAATCGTATAACGATCGAGTT
>CAYVWK010000149.1:0-5018 GCA_964455235.1 uncultured Paludibacter sp. | reverse complement strand
CAGATCAAATTAAAAGTTTAATTAAAGCTCATAATGATAATGATAATGAAAGATTCAGAACAGTAGTATTACAGATAGCTGCTTATGAGGCAAAACTTAATCATCAAACCTTTGCTCGTGAGTTAAAAAAGCTCGCTGAAAAATCAGGAAATGTTAAAACTAATATACTTCATTTTAATCAGACACAAAGTAATCCTATGCTTACAATGTCCATTCCTTCTTGCAAATTAGAAGATTTAATTGTTTCAGATGAAATTCACGATAGGATTATAAGGATTTTAAATGAATATAAGAACAGAAATAAGCTAAAGAGTTATGGAATGATTAATCGTCGCAAAATTCTCATTGAAGGAAAACCAGGAACGGGAAAGACTTTCACTGCTTCCATTATTGCTTCTGAGACAGGATTGCCCTTATACACTGTTCAAATGGATAAGCTAGTTACAAAGTTTATGGGTGAGACTAGTGTAAAACTTAGACAAATTTTTGATTCTGTAGAAAATTCAACTGGAGTGTATTTTTTTGATGAATTTGATGCTATTGGTGCTGATAGAAATTTAGATAATGAAGTTGGGGAAATGCGTAGAATATTAAACTCTTTCTTGCAGTTTATCGAAGAAGATTCATCTGAAAGTATTATTATAGCAGCAACAAATAATCAAAAATTATTAGATAAAGCATTGTTTAGGCGTTTTGATGATGTGTTACATTATACTATGCCAACTAAAAATGAGGTTAAACAGTTATATAGGTATAAACTTTCTGTTTATCAAAGTAGTTTTATTCCATCTACTAAGCTAATCGAAGATTCTATTGTATTGAGTCACGCCGAAATAATCAGAGTATGCGATGATGCCATTAAAGGTTCTATACTAGATGATGAGAAGATAACAGAATCTAAGTTGTTAAGTTTAGTTAACGAAAGATTAATCGTATACTCTGGAAAGGAGGCATAATAAATGTCGGTTGAAAAAAAGAATATATTTTTGAGCGATACAAATACAGCCATTCCATATGTTTCTCGCTCAATGCCAATAGGGAAGAACTACCCACAGCGAGACAACTCCAAGTCACATGCCGCATTTATTGGGAGGAAATTGAGTGAATGTTATGAGCGTTCAGAAACTCAAAAGCAAGCAGCTGCTATACGATATAAAGAAGGCGTGTATCTTGAATTTTCCAGTGCTACCAAACATGATTTAGCAATTAAAAGTTTGGAGAGTCTGACTCAAGGTATACGCCTTTTGAATGTTAAAACCGATGAAGCAACAGAAACCATTAAAGCTACTGTGTATATTCCTGCTGGAAAAGAATCATATTTTATCAAGAAAATTGAAGCCTACTCTTCAGAAGTTACAGCAAAAGGAATCCCAAAGAATAATGATTTAGTTCGGAGCATAGAAGATATACGAATTGCCATGTTGGATTCATTTTGGATTGGAAATCAGGATGATATTCCTGATGAAGTTGCCCAGTGGTGTGAGGTGTGGATTAGATATGACAAGTTATCGTTTGATGATGCACTATCTAATGTCGTGGAATGCTGCAATGCGTTAGAAATAGAAATTGATGAAAATAAATTGTTTTTCCCAGAGAGAGTAGTACGTTTAATAAAAGCAGATAGGGCGCAATTATCAGGATTAATTAGTTGCTGTAAATATATAGCCGAATTTAGAAGGGCCCCAGAACCAACAGGGTTCTTTAATGATTTGTCTGGAGCAGAACAGCAGGAATGGGTCAAGGAACTATTAAATAGAACAGATTTTAAAGATTCTAATTCTTATATTTGTTTATTGGATACAGGATTAAACAACTCACACCCTCTAATTTCTCCTGCTATAAAAGACGATGAGGCTCTACAAGCAGTGAATGTCGCATGGGGAGTTACTGATCACATGGGGCATGGAACTGAAATGGCTGGAGTAGCAATTTATAATGATTTGAAAGACAGGTTGCTAGATAATAATAGTATTGATATCAATCATGGAATAGAATCAGTGAAGATTTTACCCCCAAAGGGTGAAAATCCTATAAGGCTGTATGGAGCAATAACTGAACAAGCTGTTGCCTTAGCTGAAATTTCAAATCCTAAAGTCGATAGGGCTTTATGTATGGCCGTGACTTCCCCAGATTATAATACAGAAGACGGTAGCCCTACATCTTGGTCAGCTGCTGTGGATAGCATAACATCTGGTGCAAATGAAAATGGTGAGAAACGATTATTTTTTATTAGCGCTGGAAATGTTTTTTCAAAAGAGCTTTCAAATGCGGAGTACCCTAATTCGAGTATTCTTCATGGTGTTGAAAATCCAGGACAGTCTTGGAATGCACTTACTGTAGGTGCAGTATCAAATGATATTCAAATTAAAGATCCTAGTTTTAAGGACTTTAAGCCAGTTGCAGATGTTGGACAATTATCTCCATATAGCTCTACTTCGGTTACATGGAATAACAAATGGCCAATTAAACCTGAAATCCTTTTGGATGGTGGCAATATGGCGACAAATGGTGTGGACTATACTGAGTGTGAAGATTTATCTATTTTAACTACAAATAGTAAACATTTAGTTCGGCCCTTATCTACCATTTGGGGGACAAGCTCTGCTACTGCACAAGCAGCTTGGATGGCTGCGCAAATTAATGCAGAATATCCAGGAATATGGCCAGAAACAGTACGTGCATTGCTAGTACACTCTGCTAGATGGACTGAAGCTATGCGCAAACAGTTCTGTACAGAAGATTCTAAAACAAAAGGTAGAAAGCAATTATTACGTTCTTGCGGTTACGGTATTCCTAACTTAGATAAAGCGATTCAGTGTGCTAATAATTCAGTAAACTTAGTTATTCAAGGTGAACTTCAGCCTTTTACAAAGAATAAAATGAATGAAATGCACTTACATGAGTTACCATGGCCGAAAAGTGTATTGCAGTCTTTAGGGGAGACAGAGGCAATCATAAGAGTTACGCTATCTTATTTTATTGAACCTGGGCCTGGGGAAGTAGGGTGGAAAGATAAATATAGATACCCATCTTGTGGACTGAGATTTGATGTTATTAATTCTAATGAGACTCTCGATGATTTTAATAAGCGTGTCAATATAAAGATGCGGGGTGACGATAAAAAAGATAGCGGAGATGGGAACAGTCGAGATTGGTATTTAGGTGTTGGGAATCGGGATACAGGCTCAATACATTCAGATTTCTGTGATGACTTAGCTATTAATCTATGTGATGCAAATCACGTTGCAGTTTATCCAGTTGTTGGCTGGTGGCGTGAAAGAGCACATCTCGGAAAATATAATGAAAAGATTAGATATTCCCTTGTGGTTTCAATCGAAACTCCAGAAACAAATACTGATCTATATACATCAATAGTTACTGAGATTACAAATACTACAGCTGTGGAAGTTACAATTCCGAGTTAACAAACATAATATTATTACATAAACCGTTTATTGAAAAGTAAGCGGTTTTTTTGTACCCAAAATCGAAAGGAGGAACAGAATTGAACGCAAAAATAATTGCCATTGCCAACCAAAAAGGTGGCGTAGGCAAAACAACCACTTGTGCCAACTTAGGCATAGGCTTGGCTATGGAAGGTAAGAAAGTCTTACTGGTAGATGCAGATCCACAAGGTAGCCTGTCTATTAGCCTAGGATATTCACAGCCTGATAAACCCCCAACTACTGTCGCAACGATGATGGGAAAGGTTATAACAGATATAGTTATTGAACCTAAAGAGGGTATCTTACAACATCATGAGGGTGTAGATTTACTCCCTGCTAATATTGAACTGTCTGGTATGGAAGTATCCCTTGTTAATGCTATGAGCAGGGAAACCATACTTAAACAATACCTTGATACGGTGAAGAAACAGTATGATTTTATACTTTTAGACTGTATGCCCTCATTAGGTATGCTAACGATTAATGCCCTTGCAGCATCTAATAGTGTAATCATTCCTGTACAAGCACAGTATTTGCCTGTTAAGGGATTGGAACAACTTTTACAGACCATTGGCAAGGTACGAAAGCAGATAAACCCTAAACTAAAAATTGATGGTATTTTGCTAACTATGATAGATAGCCGTACTAATTTTGCAAAGGACATTAGCTCCTTACTAAGAGAAACTTATGTGGGAAGTATTAAAATATTTTCGACTGAGATTCCCCATTCTGTAAGAGCAGCAGAAACCAGTGCAGAAGGGAAAAGTATTTTCTCCCATGATGCAAAAGGCAAGGTTGCAGAGGGTTACCAAAATTTAACCAAGGAGGTGTTGAAAATTGAAAAATTCCGCCAAAAACATAAAGCTGGCATAAGTAGATGATCTGTTTTATACATAGGGAATTAGGGCAGATGAAAGCCGTGAAAAGATAATTGAACTTTTCTTAACAGAACTATTTCCCTTTAAAAGACCAGCCATTTAAGGTGATTGCTAATGAAGCTATGTTTGATACTGCCATTGCAAGATCACGTGATGAGGGTGGTTATGAATTTGTAGCAGGACATCGCTATAAAAGAGCCTGTGAACTTGCAGAACTTGAAACAATGCTTGTCATTGTCAGCAACCTTGACGATGATAAAGCCATCATCATTATGGTTGACAGCAACTTACAGAGAGAAAATATATTGCCAAGTGAACGAGCCTCCTTATTTAAGTTAAAATTGAAAAGCTATTAAACGGCAAGGAGCAAGGATGGATTTAAGTTCCGTCCAAATTGGGCAGAACTTAAATGCAAGGGATGTTGTAGCAAAATAGGCTGTTGAAAGTGCTGTGCAAGTACATCGCTATATCCGTCTTACTCACCTTATTTCAGAAATACTTTCAATGGTAGCTGAAAAGAGAATTGCCTTTAATCCTGCTGTGGAACTATCTTACCTTAAAAATGAGGAACAAATTGACCTACTTGAAGCAATGGATATGGAACAGGCTACTCCTTCACTTTCACAGGCACAGAGATTAAAGAAATTTAGTAGTGAAGAAAAATTAAGCCTTGAGGTAATGAGTGCAATTATGA
>CAYVWK010000148.1:0-5140 GCA_964455235.1 uncultured Paludibacter sp. | reverse complement strand
GTACTTTATCAGAGACTTTAGATGCTATTGAAATGGCTCACCGCGCTGGTTATACTTCAGTTACTTCTCACCGCTCAGGTGAAACCGAAGATGCTACTATTGCTGATATCGCTGTGGCGACCAACTCTGGTCAAATCAAAACTGGTTCGTTAAGCCGTTCAGACCGTATGGCTAAATACAACCAACTACTTCGTATCGAAGAAGAATTAGGTGATTTAGCTGTTTATGGCTACAAAAAATAATCTAAGTTTTTAGATTGATAAAAGGAGCTTCATAGAGATATGGGGCTCTTTTTTTTGTTACTGGTTGCTTGTGATTATTCCATTAATCGACTGACTTGTCAGAATCTCATCGGCACATTTCTTTACAAACTTTCTAACTTTCAAACTTTTATCTGTCCTAAAGCCTCCCCTACCACAAAATTACTCCCAGTTATCAATATTAAATCATCAGTACCAGCATTGCTAAGTGCTTGGTTGAGTGCTGCTTTAATGGTGGAATGGGCTGTTCCTGTAAGATGATGTTGGGTGGCAATCTCTTGAAGTTGTGTTGCAGGTAGAGCTCTGTTGGTTTGAGCATGAGTAAAATAGTATCTAGCGTGGGTAGGAAGGAGTTGTAGTACACCGTCTACATCTTTGTCGTTGACCATCCCGATTACAATGTGTAAGGTATTGTAAGTCATAGTGTTGAGCTGTTGAACTAAGGCTGTAATTCCGGCTACATTATGTGCTGTATCTGCAATGATGGTGGGGGTTTCTTGCAGAATTTCCCATCTACCTCGTAAACCCGTTAATGCTACTATGTTTTCAATGCCTAATTGAATGGCTGTTTCTGGTATTTGAATAGCTCTTTGAGCATTGAGAATTTCGCATGCACTTAATACTGTTCGCAGGTTTTTAAGTTGATATAAAGCGGATAGTCCGCTTGTATATACCTTATTTTGATATTCAAACTGCATGTTGCCCTGTGCAAATCGTAAAAAATTTACCTTTTGCGCTAATTCTTCATCAGCAAAAAAAATAGCAGCATGTTTGTTTTGTGCTATTGATAAGAAAACAGCTTTGGTTTCTGCATTGGTTTCTCCTATTACAACAGGCGTGTTTTCTTTGATTATACCCGCTTTTTCAGTAGCGATGGAAGTATAGGTGTTTCCTAAAAACTCTGTATGATCAAAGCCTATATTGGTGATGATGCTTAATTCGGGCTGAATGATATTGGTACTATCTAATCTACCGCCCAAACCTGTCTCGATAATAGCGATATCAACTTGTTTATCAGCAAAATAACAAAATGACATAGCCATAGTTAGTTCAAAAAATGAGGGTTGAACATCTTCTATGGCTTGTTCGTGCTGTGCTATGAAATCTACCACATACTGCTTCTCAATCATTTCACCATTGATTTTGATTCTTTCGCCAAAATCAACTAAATGAGGTGAGGTATAGAGCCCAACTTGATAACCTGCTTCTTGCAGAATCGCTGAGAGATAGTGAGATACAGAGCCTTTCCCATTCGTACCAGCAATATGGATGGTGCGAAACTCCTGATGGGGATTGTGCAGACAATCCATCAACTTAAGGGTGTTTTCTAAGCCTGGTTTGTAAGCTGTTGCACCACTTAAATGAAAGACAGGCAATCGGTTATACAGATATTCTAAAGTCTCCTGATAGTTCATAGTCGCTTATTAATATTCTCTTTCACCAAAAATAGAGCTGCCAATTCTTACCATGGTACTCCCCTCTTCTATTCCTATTTGATAATCATCAGACATCCCCATAGATATTTCTTTAAAAAACTCATTATCAGCTTCGTAAGTGGATTTTACAGTATCAAAAAGTGCTTTTAATTTTTGAAATTCCTTACGTACTTGCGCTTTATTTTCTGTAAAAGTTGCCATGCCCATCAACCCACAAATTCGCACAGATTTATACTCCGACAAAGCATCTGAGGCATAAACATCCAATAATTCAGTATCCGAAAAACCGAATTTAGTTTCTTCATCAGCTATATGAATTTGAAGTAAGCAGTTGATTATGCGATTATTATTGGTTGCCTGTTTATTAATTTCAGCTAATAATCTCAAAGAATCCACTCCATGTATCAATTCAATAAAGGGTGCTATAAATTTCACCTTATTTCTTTGTAGATGACCAATAAAATGCCAGTGAATATCTTGAGGAAGTCGTGGTTGTTTGTCGATTAACTCCTGCACACGACTTTCACCAAATAGTCTTTCCCCTGCGTTATAAGCTTCCATAATGGTTTCATCAGCATGGAATTTAGTAACACAGACTAATCGTACATCTTGTGGTATATGTTTTCGTATTTCGAAGAGATTTTGGGTGACAGTCATGGATTTTACGTTTTGCGTAGTTAATTTACGATTTGCGCAGTAGCATCATCAGAAACTAATTCATATCTAAATACGTCCATCAACATGGTTTCTTGGATGGTAGCAACCTCATAATCAGACATAGTTCCTTTCATACCCTCATGCAATCTGTTTAAGGCTTCGCCAATTTCAGAGGCTTGTACCAACATGGCTACAGGAGATTTTTTTTCTACCCCTTTTTCATCATCAAAAGAAATCATATTTACCTTGCAGCGATACCATTTATCACCATTTTCGTGGAAGAAAATATCGCCAAGTTTCACTCTTTTGATATTGGCAACAGTAAATTCACCACTGATGAAAGGCTGCATTTCTGTTACAATTCGAGCTTCAGCTTCGGTAAACGACAGAGCTTCAATTAAATAAGCCTCTGTTACAGTCATAATTTTCGACTCTTCTAATGTTTTTTCAAACTTCACTTTACATTCAAACCAAGTATGCATGTTTTTACGTATTTTTGTGGAACTTTTTTAAATTAATTGAAGGCAAATTTACGGGTTTTTCTTCATTAAAAAAAGTAGAAAAGGAAATTAATAAAAGATGGACCAATCAACAAAACAGTTTATAGAAAAGCATTTGCAAGCAGACATACATCAAATTAGTCTGCAAGCAAAACGCTATCCTGATGTAGATATTCCTTTAGCCATCAGACAAATAGCAGGTAGGCAAAAGATTAAAATGAAGGTACCCTCTTTTTATACGAACACCGAAATTCTCTATCCCAAAACACTTTCTATCGAACAAAGTTCATCCGAACAAACAGCTCAATATAAAGCTAATTTAATTGATGGTCAGACCTTTATAGACCTTACAGGAGGTTTTGGGATTGATTTTTATTATTTATCGAAAAAGTTCAAACATGGAATTTATGTTGAACGTGATGAAGAACTTTGCGAAATTGCCAATCATAATTTCAAACTATTAGATATTCCCTATTTTGAAGTGCATCACGCTCATGCAGAGGACTTTATACAACAAACTTCAAGTGCAGATTGGATATATATCGACCCACATAGGCGCAATAAAGCAGGAAAAAAGACTGTGTTGATAGCTGATTGCGAACCGAAT
Organism: uncultured Paludibacter sp.; assembly: GCA_964455235.1. Lineage (GTDB taxonomy): Bacteria > Bacteroidota > Bacteroidia > Bacteroidales > Paludibacteraceae > Paludibacter. The sequence goes on along the minus strand of CAYVWK010000148.1, from coordinate 1,680 downwards.
CTCATCATCCTAAAAGAAGAGTTATTCAAACATAGCTCTAAATTGATGATTAAGTTATCTCCTATGTTGGATATCCATCAGGCAGTCAATGACTTACCTGAAACCAAAGAAGTGCATATCATCGCTGTGGATAATGAATGTAAAGAAGTGTTGTTGATTTTAAATAATTCAGATGAAGCTAAAAATCTACCCATTCAGATTAAAACCATCAATATAAATTCCAAAGGAGAAAATCAAGTCTTTGAATATCAATTAGATAAAGAAAAAGAAGTAATAATTGATTTTACAGATGAAACTGATAGGTATTTATACGAACCCAATGCAGCCATCATGAAAGCAGGGGCATTTAAAACTATAGCATCACAATTCAATCTCTTGAAATTTCATCCTAACACCCATTTATACACTCATAATCAATACTTTCAAGATTTTCCAGGAAGGATATTTCAGATTGAAGAGGTGTATGGAAATTCAAAACAGGAGTTGCAAATCATACAAAAAAAATACCCCAAAGCCAATATCAGTACTCGGAATTATCCCTTATCAGCAGAAGCATTGCATAAAAAAGCAAAGATATCAACAGGCGGTGAGACCTATATCTTTGCTTTAAAAACCCTTTCAGAAAAGTATAAGATACTGATATGCAAGAAATTATGATTTCAGTAATTGTAGCTGTATCCTTCTTCTACCCATATCCACATCAAGCACTTTCACTTTTACATGTTGATGCAGCGACACCACTTCAGCGGGATTAGAAATAAACTTATCAGCCAATTTGGAGATATGAATTAAGCCATTTTCCTTGATACCTATATCCACAAAAGCTCCGAAATTGGTAATATTTGTCACAATACCAGGCAGTTCCATTCCAGAGACCACATCTTCAATCTTACGAATATTCGGATCAAATTCAAATACCTTAGCAACAGAACGAGGGTCACGACCAGGCTTTTCAAGTTCCAAGATGATATCCGTCAAAGTTGGTAAACCAATATCTTCAGTAACATAATTTTTTAATTGAATTTGCTTGACTAAATCACTGTTTCTGATGAGTTTATCCATATCCGTATTCAAATCAGCAGCCATTTTCTCAACAATAGCATAGCTTTCAGGATGCACAGCCGAATTATCCAAAGGATTTTCGCCATCAGGAATACGCAAAAAACCAGCACATTGTTCAAAAGTTTTATTGCCCAATTTAGGAACCTTCAACAGTTGCTTACGATTCGTAAATGCCCCATTTTCAGCACGATAGTCAACAATATTTTGAGCCAACTGCGGACCTAAACCAGAGATATAGGTCAGCAAATGCTTAGAAGCCGTATTCAGATTTACCCCCACCTTGTTCACTGCATTTTCCACCGTTTGATCCAAAGCCTTTTTCAATAGAGTCTGATCCACATCATGCTGATACTGCCCTACACCAATGGATTTGGGGTCAATTTTCACCAATTCAGCCAAGGGGTCCATCAAGCGGCGACCGATAGAAACAGCACCTCGAACCGTAACATCATAATCAGGAAACTCATCCCGAGCGATTTTAGAGGCAGAATAAATCGAAGCACCGTTTTCACTCACCACAAAAATTTGGATATTCCTATCATAGCGGATATTCTTGATGAAATGCTCAGTTTCACGACTTGCCGTACCATTACCAATGGCAACAGCCTGAATATTATA
>CAYVWK010000147.1:0-5167 GCA_964455235.1 uncultured Paludibacter sp. | reverse complement strand
TCATTTCTACTTTTATAGGTGTAGCAGTTTTGACTTTTGTTGTCCCGATATAAGCCACAATATTATCCTTATTTTGAATTTGTTTCCAAGATTTGTAGTCGGGTGCAGTGCTGGGTTGCGCCGTTACGAGCGAAGCATAAAATATTGAAATAAGAAATACAGCAATAACTTTCTGCAAGTAGTTTAAAAGACTATTGTGTTGTATTTTATTATCCATGGTTTATTTTATTCTATTGTTCTTTATTAAAAAAACTCACTTTCTACGCTACTAGTTGATGTTTGATTTTGTAAACTTTTTGTAAACAAAACGGTAATTTTCGGCACAAATATATAAAAAAATGAGCCGATTAAACTAATAATCGACTCATTTTGTGATCCGAGCGGGATTCGAACCCACGACCCACAGCTTAGAAGGCTGTTGCTCTATCCAACTGAGCTACCGGACCTTTTTTGTTTAGGGGTTTAGATGTTGAGTTGTTTAGTTGTGGAATGTTGAATTGCGACGAAGTCCCGTTTTGCGTCATTTTAAAAATTCGTGTCTTTTTGCGTTCATTTGCGGTTCAGAATCATCGCACATCGGCACATTCCCAAAAAGCGTTGCAAAAGTACTGCTTTATTTTTAAAAAAACAACTTCAAAATTAAAAAATGGAAAAACTACGGATAATTGCCAAAAAATGGCTAATATTGCAGGCTCAAAAAAATAGCATTTTAAAATGATTAAAGTAATGAAATTTGGCGGAACATCCGTAGGTTCCGTAGAAAGCATTCTCAGTGTGAAAAAGATTGTGGAAGCCGAGAAACAACAAGTTGTGGTTGTGGTTTCTGCGCTGAGTGGGGTAACAGATAAGCTGATTGCGCTTATGGACATGGCCTTGCAAGGTGATAATTTAGATGTGCAATTGAATGAATTGACTGATCGTCACTATAATATTATAAAAGAGGTGGTGATGCCTGCCATGCAGTCTGATACGACGGCTCAGGTGCAATTACTACTCGATGAATTGAAGTCAGTATATGCTCTTATCTCTGATAATAAGCTGCTTACACAAGAAATTAAAGATTTAGTGGTGAGCTTCGGTGAAAGAATTTCTTCAATTATTATAGCAAATACCTTGAATGAGGCTAGACTGGCTTTTACGCCTGATCTTATTAAAACGGATGCTGCTTTTGGTAAACATACGCCTGATATGGAGCTTTCTAATCAGCTGATTCATGATTATTTCAAAGTTCCAAATCAAGTGACAGTCTGCCCTGGCTTTATCACTCAAGATAAAACAACAGGTATCTATACTAATTTAGGGCGTGGTGGCTCAGATTACACAGCAGCTATTTTAGCAGCTGCTTTGGATGCCTCTATTTTGGAAATTTGGACGGATGTGGATGGGTTTATGACTGCTGACCCTAAAGTAATTAGTAAGTCGTATGTGATTGATAACTTGAGCTATACTGAAGCTATGGAGCTTTGTAATTATGGTGCAAAAGTGATTTATCCACCAACTATCTTCCCTGCGTATCATAAAAATATCCCTATTCAAATCAAAAATACCTTCAATGTAGCTGCTCCTGGCACTTACATTACGCGCGATCCTAAAGCGAGTGATTCGCCTATTAAAGGTATGTCATCTATTAACGATACTGCGCTTGTGACTATGCAAGGTCTTGGTATGGTGGGTGTTATAGGGGTTAGCAAACGTGTTTTTGGTGCGTTAGCTGATGTGGGTATCTCTACCTTCTTTATTTCTCAGGCTTCTTCTGAAAATACCATTTCCTTTGCTGTGACCAATGGGGAAGCAGATTTGACTGTCGAAGTGCTGTCTAATGAATTTAAAACTGAATTGGAAATTGGGGAAATTAATACGATTAAGGCTGAAAAAAATCTCGCTACTATCGCAGTAGTAGGGGATAATATGAAACGCATTCCTGGTATTTCAGGTAAATTGTTTGGTGCACTTGGTCGTAGTGGGGTGAATGTGATTGCCATTGCACAAGGGGCTTCTGAAACGAATATTTCTTTTGTTATTGAACTGGAGTTTTTACGTAAAGCTCTGAATGTCATACATGAAGCTTTTTTCTTAACGCCTTTCCAAGAGTTGAATGTATTCCTTGTGGGTACGGGCACTGTTGGTGGTGGTTTGCTTGAGCAGATTAAACAGCAACAAGCTATGTTGCGTGAAAATCATAATACCAATATCAAGGTGGTGGGTATTGCGGATGAAGGCAAAGTACTTTTTAAACGTGATGGTATCGATCTTAAAAATTACGAATCGGAATTACCTGTAAATGGCATAGAATCAACGCCTGAGGTGATTATGAAGGGTATTTTGGATATGAATATCTTCAATGCGGTTTTTGTGGATTGTACCGCTAGTCCGCATATCGCTTCTCTCTATAAAAAACTCTTGCAAAACAATGTTTCAGTAGTTGCTGCCAATAAAATTACTGCTTCTGGCGATTATGATAGGTATGCTGAATTGAAAGATTTAGCGCGTCAGAAAGGTATTAAATTCTTGTTTGAAACTAATGTGGGCGCAGGTTTGCCTATCATCAATACCATGAATAATTTGGTAAATTCAGGTGATAAAATTCTGAAATTAGAAGCGGTGCTATCTGGTACGCTCAACTATATTTTCAATACAATTAGTGCTGATATTCCTTTAAGCAAAGCTATTCAGATGGCTAAAGAGGCTCGCTATGCGGAACCTGACCCTCGCATTGATTTGAGTGGTACGGATGTAATTCGCAAATTGGTCATTCTCACTCGTGAAGCGGGTTACCGCGTAGAACAAAGCGATGTTAAGAAAAATCTTTTCATCCCTAATAAATATTTTGAAGGTAGTTTAGATGATTTCTGGAACTCTATTCATGAGATGGATGCGGAGTTTGAAAATATTCGTCAACGCCTTGAAAATGAGGGTAAACGCTATCGCTTTGTAGCAACTATGGAGCATGGACAATGTTCGGTGGGACTGCAAGAAGTGGATATGCGTCATCCTTTTTATGAATTAGAAGGTAGCAATAATATCATAATGATTAAAACTGAACGTTATTATGATTATCCTATGATCATCAAAGGCTACGGAGCTGGTGCAAGTGTGACTGCTGCTGGTGTTTTTGCTGATATTATGAGTATTGCGAATATTCGCTAAGTGACTTATAACAAGATACATTAAGATAACTATTATTCAGATAATGAAGAATTTAAAACAAATATTTCTCATACTTTCACTGATTATTTCAGTAGGGTTGATTTCCATTGCTTGTAACGACGATAATGTTACCTATGCAGAAGAACTGAAAAATGAAAAAGAATTGATAGCTGATTTTATTAAACGTCAGAATATCAAGGTAGTAACAACTATGCCTACTGATTTTCCTTGGGAGGATAATGTATATTTTAAAAGTAAAACAGGTGTCTATTTTCGTCTGACTAATAAAGGAGATTTCGCTACGGCAGATAGTATTGTCAGATCGGATAATATTGTGACTCGCTTTGACCAATATACACTTGGTTTAAAATCTGATACAGTATCGAGTTATAGTACAATCAATTTTCCTTATCCTACTGAATTTAAGTATTTGGATTTGACGCAAGCTTGCACAGCTTGGCATGAAGCCGTAAGCTATATGAAATATAATAATGCTGAATGTCAGTTGATTGTGCCATCTAAATTGAGCTTTTCTCAGTTTAGCCGACCTGCAACTCCTATCGGTTATGATATGACCATCAAAGTCAAAAAATGGTAATCTGATCGCTTAAACTTCAATCAATATCATAAAATTATGTCACTTATTAAATCAATTTCAGGAATTAGAGGTACAATTGGTGGACCTGTTGGCGAAGGTTTAACTCCTTTGGATGTGGTAAAATTTACAGCTGCTTATGCTCGTCATATTGCTGATAATAAAACTGTTAAATCAAATTCCATCGTTGTAGGTCGAGATGCTCGTATTTCTGGTGAAATGGTTGAGAAATTAGTGATTGGTACCTTACTCGGTATGGGTTTCGATGTGGTGAATATTGGTTTAGCTACTACGCCTACTACCGAATTGGCAGTGACTATGGAAGGAGCTGCTGGAGGTATTATCTTGACAGCAAGTCATAATCCCAAACAATGGAATGCCTTGAAGTTGTTGAATGAGAAGGGTGAGTTTTTAGATGCTGCTTGTGGTGCTGATATTTTACAAAAAGCTGAGGCTGAGGATTTTCTATTTGCCGAAGTAGATGAGTTAGGCAAATTGACCGAACGCTTTATTTATACTGAAAAGCATATTGAGCATGTGTTAGCCTTGGACTTAGTAGATGTAGATGCTATCCGAAAAGCGAATTTTAAAGTGGCTATTGATTGTGTTAATTCTGTAGGTGGTGTGGTCTTACCTCCTCTGTTAGAGGCACTTGGAGTTCAAACGGTTGAGAAATTATACTGCGAACCTAATGGTCATTTCCCTCATAATCCAGAGCCGCTGCCCGAGCATCTAACAGAAATTTCAGCTTTGATGAAAACTTCTCAAGCTGATGTTGGCTTTGTGGTTGACCCTGATGTAGATAGATTGGCGATTATTGCTGAAGATGGGTCTATGTTTGGCGAAGAATATACCTTAGTTGCTGTTGCTGATTATGTGTTACAACACACCCCTGGTAATACGGTTTCTAACTTGAGTTCCACACGTGCTTTGCGTGATGTAACGGTTAAACATGGTATGAAGTACAATGCTTCTGCCGTTGGCGAGGTGAATGTAGTAACAAAGATGAAAGCTACCAATGCTGTCATTGGAGGTGAAGGTAATGGTGGAATTATTTATCCTGCTAGTCATTATGGTCGTGATGCTTTGGTTGGTATTGCACTCTTCCTCACACACTTAGCTAAATCAGGGATGAAAGTATCTGAACTCAGAAATAGCTATCCTAACTACTTTATGTCTAAAAAGAAAATCGATTTATTACCTACTATTGATGTAGATAGACTATTAGTTCAGATGAAAGAGAAGTATAAAGACTTCGATATCAATGATATAGATGGTGTTAAAATAGATTTCCCTGATTCTTGGGTACACTTACGCAAATCCAATACAGAACCCATTATTCGAATCTATGCTGAAGCTGGTTCGCCCGAAGAGGTGGATTCTCTAACTGATAAGGTCATTCAGGAGATTAAGAGTTTGGTTTGA
>CAYVWK010000146.1:0-5196 GCA_964455235.1 uncultured Paludibacter sp. | reverse complement strand
CGGTTCATCTTCTCAGATGGATTCCAGTTCGATACTTCGATGGAGACCAATTTCGAATTCTATTGGCATGACAATACGGTCGACTATGACAAGGATACCGAATGGATACGCGGGTTCGAGGATCGCAAGCCCTTGGTGAAGCTCAACCTTGCATTCTCACTGGAGGACTATCTCTACATCTTCACCGACTTGCAGTATGGCAGGAACCGATTTACCGATAGGGATGCGCCATTCATGGCAGTGGGAGGCTCCTCGGGAAAAATCGTCGGATCGATCATCGAATCGGGTGATTCGGCTGAGATTGTCGATCACTCCTGGGCCTACAGCCAGAGGTTCCTGACCAACATCATGTGGCCCACCTACGATATTGACTTCCAGACACCGAAGCGGGCGATCGCCTCGGTCGGCGGTCGGCGATGGAACTTCAATCTCTCTCGTGACAAGGTGAAGTGGGGTAACGGTCATTCGGGGAACTTCATCATCGACGACCATGTCGATTACCAGGAATTCGCCCGCTTCAATGCATTCTCCGATCATTTCAAGTATGAGTGGCTGAACGTATTCTTCGAGACCAATCCATCGGTCGGTGAGGGGAGCAGTGCCGACGAGGAGTTCAGGATGCTCATGGCACACCGGCTGGAGTTCCGCATCCTCGACATCATCACGTTCGCGCTCTCGGAGAACATCATGTACCAGCATGACTTGTTCAGTGCTCGGTACCTCAATCCTGCGTTCATCTACCATAACCTGAACTCCCGTCAGATGTTCAACGCGATCGCGCATGCAGAGCTCGATATTGCTTTCGCCAAGGGATTCAACGCGTATGCACAGTATGTGCTTGACCAGGCGGTCGCACCTAACGAGACGGCCTCCCAAGCCGATGCAACCGGATGGTTGGCAGGTGTGGAGCACGCCATCACGATCGGCAACGGAATCCTTTCGAGCTCGATCGAATACGCTCAGACCAGCCCTGCACTCTATCGTCGGGAGTATGTCGATTTCCTGATGTTCCGCCGTTACCACGGGAACGGAACTTCCTTCATCAGCCACATCGACTACATCGGGTATCAGTATGGAGGCGATGCACAGGTAGTGCAACTAGATCTGGCCTACCGTATCCCTGCAGTGGCTCGCTTTGCACTTCGTCTATTTGGGATGCGTCATGGCGAGGTCGATTGGTTCACCACCAATACAGCAGTGAATGACATCCGCGTCCCATCCCCCTCCGGGAATGCCATCGGGGAAACCGGTCTGATCTCCATGATGGCAGAACTGTCCGTTCCCGACCGTTATTTCCCGTGGGCCGATGTTGCGGTGTATGGGCAGCTGGACCTGATCGGCAAGAGTACGTATGACAAGGTCACCGACACGCACAAGGACCGCAGTGGTGATGTCCAATTGACGGTAGGGATGTCCTTTGCCCTATAACCGTCGATTCAGGAGCAATTTGCTTTTTCTTTCCTCTGTTTCTTGCAAATTATTCGAAAATGCCTCTATACATCGACATGTCCGATGGTATACTGGCTTCAGGAAACACTGTTTTTGGGAGGACTCTCATGAAAAAGCCACTGCTGTTGGTCTTGGTATTGTGTATCTGTGTCTCAAGTGGTTTTGCTGCCAATGCACAGAAGATCCATCCTGTCGACTCACCGGTGTATCATGCACTTACCCTGTTGTATATCAGCAACGGGTATGCCGTACCCTCTACCGGAGGTCCCTGGAGTTCCGATGAGCTGTCCCGGATGCTTCACAAGATCGATCGGTCACGGTTATCGGAATCGGGGAAGAAGTCCTACGACTATGTGTCCGATGCACTTGATGAAGGCGATGACTCGTTCCGTTTCGGATTGGACCTCGCACTTGAGGGATACTATCATGCCGATGAGCACAATTTCGTACGTGAGGAAGATTGGGTACGGGGTTCTGATGAACGCAAGCCGTTGGCGGATGTGGTATTCGAGACGTGGATCACCGATCATGCCTACGGGTATTCCTCATTTTCCTTTGCCGGTCGGAGATTCCACGAACATGATCTGGACGAGGGATTGACCTCGGTGTACTACGGTGTGTTTCCGTTCACGACGAATCTGTTCTTCCTGTATGCGCATGGGATCGGAGATCTTGACCTTGGGATGCCCTATCGTGCGTTCGGAGTGCTTGGCGGGAAAGGATGGAGCGTGCAGGTTGGCCGCGACAGACTTTCCTGGGGACCGGGAGTCACCGGCAACTTCATGCTGGGAGATCATCTGAAGTATCATGATACGGGCAGGGTCACCTTCTACGCAGACAAGATCAAGTATACGATGGCAACCTCGTTCTTCGCCCATCCGATACAGTACTATCCGATCATGGAGACCGCTCCCCTTGATCCCGACTATGGGAAGTTCATCAATCGGAGAAGCCAGGACCAGCCGTCGGAAGGCTTGCGGATGTTCCTCGGTCATCGGCTCGAATGGCGCATGTTCGCGGACAAAGTCGGATTTGCCCTCTCGGAGGCCATGATGTACCAGACGGCGATTGATCCGGTTACGGGGCTCCTCATGGACACTGCGTTGGACCTGCGCGTGCTCAACCCGTCCATGATCTACCACAATCTCTACATCCGCTCGAATGCGAATTCGTTGTTGACCCTTGAGATGGATTATTCTCCGATCAAGCATCTGAACATTTACGGACAAGTGGCCATCGATGAGTTCACCCTTCCGGGTGAAGGGGTCGCCGGTATTGACGACAACATCCGACCGTCCGCATATGGATTCATGTCCGGAGTGAAAACCGCTATTCCCTGGGAACCGGCATGCTGTACGGGTCCTTCGAAGGTGCAAAGACCGATCCCTATCTCTATCTGCGTGACAATGGCGATCGTCGGCAGGATCCGGGAGAGTTCGGTGTCAATTGGGTAGTCGCACACCGGGAGTACGCCGGTGCATCCACGCACATGGCGCTCGCCTATGTGGAAGAGTTCATCGGGTATCAGTACGGTCCCGATGCAATCGTGCTGAACGGCAATGTCGGCTTCCGGGAATACGGAAAATGGAACGTCGAAGGGAATATCTTCTACATGTTCCACGGAACCCACGACAAGTGGACATTGTTCTCCCAGTTCGACAACGGTGATGGAGTGAATGACGACGATCCCGTGTATGTGGATGCGCCGACACCGACGAAGACACATGTGACAGGAAACAATGGTGATGTCGATGTATCTGATAGGGTTGCGGTGAGCCGAACGCTCGTGGTGGGACTCAAGGGAGGGTATGTGATCCTGCCTTGCATGGAAATCTACGCACAAGGGGATTTCATCCATATGGCAAATCCCGGGAACCGGGACACGCGTGCGATCCAAGACATCCAGCTGAGTTTCGGTGTCTCCTGTTCCCTCTGATATGCTATAGTGAAGCGATGCGAGGCCCTGTCACCCGACACGGTCTTGCGTTTCGGAGGTGAATCATGAGACGTCCGATCTTGCTGTTCTGTATCCTGATGGTCGTAGGGTCCGTGTCATGGGCACGCAATGCACAGCAGGTCCTGCCGCTCTCCAGTTTCGTGTATGAATCCATGGATGCGCTCTATCTGATCACAGGAAACGGGACGCCATCCAACGCACGCCCATGGACAAAAGCTGAGGCCTCGCTCATCTTTTCGCGACTTGACAGTTCGGTACTCTCCGGTTCGGCAAGATCACTCTACCGGATTGTGGAGGAGACGATAGGAGAGCCCCTGCGATTCTCGTTCTCTGATGGGTTCCAGTTCGACGCTTCCGCCGATGTCAGCGGAGAACTGTATGCACACACGAACGGGGCACAATTCAAGACCGACCGCGATTGGATACGTGGATTCGAGGACCGTGTTCCCTTGCTTCGCTTCAACTTCTCATTCCTTCTCAAGGACTTCCTCTACATCTTCACCGACTTGCAGTACGGTCGCAACCGGTTCACAGAACGGGATGCATTCACCACTGTTGGCAAAGGCACCTCGACACACATCGGTTCGATCCTCGACGACGAATCCCCGCACCCTGCGATGATCGTCGGCGAAGGGGATACCTCATGGGCATACAGCCAAGGCTTTCTCACCAATGTGCTCTGGCCAACCCGGGACCTGGATTTCCAAACCCCCAAGCGTGCGGTCGCTTCATTCGGTGGGGAGAATTGGAATTTCAACCTATCGCGGGACCGGATGAAATGGGGCAACGGACACTCGGGAAACTTCATCATCGGCGATCATGTCGATTACCAGGAGTATTCCCGGTTCACCGCCTATTCGGAACACTTCAAGTACGATTGGGTGAATGTGTTCTTCGAGACGAATCCGACACCGAATGAAACCGTGGCACAGGATACCGAGTTCCGGATCCTCATGGCCCATCGTCTGGAATTCCGCATTCTCGACATCATCACGTTTGCCCTCTCTGAGAACATCATGTACCGTGGCGATGTGTACAACTTCCGATTCCTCAATCCAGCCTTCGTCTACCACAATCTGAACACGACTTCGATGTTCAATGCGATCGCACATGCGGAGCTCGACATCGCAATTGCCAAGGGGTTCAATGCCTATGCCCAGTACGTACTCGACCAAGCGGGAGCTCCGAACGATACCTCTGACCAGGCCGATGCATTCGGTTGGCTTGCCGGAGTGGAGCATGCCGTATCGGCGGGACCCGGAGTCCTCTCCACATCGATTGAGTATGCACAGACCAATCCTGCGTTGTACCGGCGATACACAGCCGATTTCCTGATGTTCAGGCGCTATGCGACGAACGGGGTGGGGTTTGTCTCCCACATCGATTGGATCGGATACCAGCACGGACCCGATGCGCAAGTTGCGCAGCTGGAGTTCTCCTACCGGATACCAAAGTGGGGAAGCTTCTCCCTCACCATTGTCGGGATGCGCCACGGTGAGATCGATTGGCATACTCCCAATACGACGGTGAATGCAACTCGTGTTCCATCACCCTCCGGAGACAGGATCACCGAGACGGGTGTGGTCTCATTCGCCGCTGAAGTGTCCATTCCCGAAGCGGCATTCTCCTGGGCGTCCGTTTCCTTGTGGGCTCAACTTGATCTGGTGGGAAGACAAACCTTCGTGAAGTCGAGCGGGAGCAGGGAAGACAAAACCGGCGATGTGCAATTCACCACGGGGGTGATGTGCTCCTTCTGAGCTGACGAGACTGCAAGGGAATGATCCTCGGTT
>CAYVWK010000145.1:3995-5347 GCA_964455235.1 uncultured Paludibacter sp. | reverse complement strand
TTATTCATCACAAAACTTGCATGTTTAAAAATAGTTTTATACTTTTGTCGCTGTAATAATTGCAAAATGAAACAGAATATGCTAAATATGGCTTGGTGGTGGCTCGTGCGGAACTTCGATGCGTGAGTGTGGTTATTGCTATATGGGTATATGGATATAAGCTTGTCGAACTCACGATGAGCTTTTTTTTTGCTGAATTTTAAATGTATTTGGATTATGTTACACAAACCTGATAAAAACGGATTCTATGGTCGCTTTGGTGGGGCTTATATCCCTGAAATTCTCTATAAATCAGTAGAGAATCTGAAAGTGGCTTTTTATGATGCTATTGATGATGCTGATTTTTTGACTGAGTATCATCAATTGCTGAAGCATTATGTGGGAAGGGAAACTCCGCTGTATTTTGCTCGACGCCTATCTGAAAAATATCAAGCAAATATTTACTTGAAAAGAGAGGATTTGAACCATACGGGGGCACATAAAATCAATAATTCTTTAGGACAGATTTTGTTGGCAAAACGCATGGGAAAAACGCGTATTATTGCTGAGACAGGGGCTGGTCAACATGGGGTGGCAACTGCTACTGCTTGTGCGCTGATGGGCATGGAATGTCTGGTGTTTATGGGCGAAACGGATGTGAAACGTCAGCATCTGAATGTGCAGAAAATGAAGATGTTGGGTGCTGAGGTGATGCCTGTTACAAGTGGTAATATGACGCTCAAAGATGCGACTAATGAGGCTATTCGCTACTGGTGTTCGCATCCTGATTCATTTTATATTATCGGTTCTACGGTCGGACCGCACCCGTATCCCGAAATGGTGGCGTTTTTTCAATCTGTCATCTCTACTGAAATTAAAAAGCAATTATCGGAGCAAATCGGACGGGATTATCCTGATTATCTGATGGCTTGTGTGGGTGGGGGTAGCAATGCAATGGGTACTTATTACCATTATTTGAATGATGAAAGGGTGAAAATTATTTCTGCTGAAGCGGGTGGGTTAGGGATTGATAGCGGTCATACGGCTGCGACTATCCACATCGGTACAACTGGAATTATTCATGGCTTTAAGACTTTATTGATGCAGGATGAGGATGGACAAATCATCGAACCTTACTCTGTTTCAGCGGGTTTGGATTATCCTGGTGTTGGACCGTCACACGCGCATTTTGCGGAAATTGGTCGCACAAAAGTATATGCCATCAATGATGATGAGGCGATAAAAGCTGCTTTGGAACTCACTAAACTCGAAGGTATTATCCCTGCCATCGAATCAGCGCATGCCTTAGCCATCTTGGAAAAAGAGAAAAACAATTTTAAACCCGATGATGTTATTGTCCTAACTGTTTCAGG
>CAYVWK010000145.1:1202-3895 GCA_964455235.1 uncultured Paludibacter sp. | reverse complement strand
ACGCAAAAAATGCTGGCTGATTTACAAACGCCAGTGGGTATCTATTTGAAAATCCGTGATTTATATACTAACTCTGTATTATTAGAGAGTTCGGATTATCATGGGGCAGAAAATAGCTTTTCATATATAGGTTTTGCTCCGATTGGGGGTATTTCGGTGAATCGTTTTCTGATCAAAGAGGAGTATCCTGATGGACAGAAAATTGAAACACAGGTGGTAGATAAGATGACGGTGGCGAAACGTTTTGATGCGTTTCTAAAGTCTTTTGAGATTCAAAATAATCCGCAAGAAAAGGGTTTAATTAATGGTTTGTTGGGCTATACGTCTTATGAATCTGTACAGTATTTTGAGGATATTAAGTTGCATGCAAAAGAAACAACTCCTGGTTCTATGCCTGGTCTGCACTATGTCTTATTTAAATATATTATTGCGATTAATCACTTTAATAACGAGCTGACTATCATCGAAAATCTTCAGGAAAATGAAGTGTCTGATTTGCAAAATGTGATGCGTATCTTGCAGAATAATAATATTGCTAGTTATTATTTTCAGGCGAAAGGGGAGGATAAGTCGGATGTTACGGATGATGATTTTAGGGGAAGATTGGCTAAAGGAAAATTGGCTTGTGAACAACAGGAAGTCTCTCAAATAGTTATTTCTAGACGTTTTTATCAGCAATATGAAGGGGATGATTTTATGTTGTATCGTAATTTGCGTGCTGTCAATCCTTCGCCTTATCTTTTCTATTTTAATTTTGATGATTTTCGGATTTTTGGTTCTTCTCCTGAAGCACATTTGATAGTTGATGGTAAGAAACAAAAAGCTTTTATAAAGCCGATTGCAGGTACGTTTAAACGGAGTGGTGATGATGAAAAAGATTTGCTTTTGGCTGAAAAATTAAGTAAAGATGAAAAGGAAAATGCGGAGCATGATATGTTGGTTGATTTGGCTTTGAATGACCTGAATAAAAATGCGGAGAATGCTCAAGTGGATGTTTTGAAGGAATTGCAATATTATTCACACGTCATTCATTTGGTCTCTACGGTAAGTGCTGATATAAAGGAAGATACGAAGATTATTAAGTTGTTTGCTGATACTTTTCCAGCGGGAACTTTAACGGGTGCTCCTAAGGTGAGAGCTATGGAATTGATTGATGAAATTGAGCCACACGATAGGGGACCCTATGGCGGATGTATCGGTTATATTGGTTTTGATGGCAGTTTCAATCAGGCAATAACCATTCGCTCGTTTATCAGCAAAGGAAATACGCTCTATTTTCAGGCGGGTGCTGGAATCGTCGCTCAATCGGTGGTTGAGAATGAATTGCAAGAGGTTAATAATAAGTTGGCTGCTCTGAAACGGGCTATTGAACTGACTAATAATGCTAAATTATAAAAGAAAAAGACTATGCAACATATTCTAACTAAGCTGTTTGATCATCAAAATTTGAGTAAGGAAGAGGCTACCGAAGTGATGATGAAAATGGCAAATGGTACGTATAATGAGGCTCAAATTGCAGCTTTTATTTCAGTTTATCTGATGCGGAGTATTGCTTTGGATGAGATTTTAGGTTTTAGAGAGGCTTTGCTTTTTATGGCTTTAAAGGTGGATTTATCTGATTATCAGACTATTGATATTGTAGGGACTGGTGGTGATGGTAAAAATACCTTTAATATATCTACTGCGGCTTGTTTTGTGGTTGCTGGTGCTGGTTATCAGGTGGCAAAGCATGGGAATTACGGTGCTACTTCGGTTAGCGGTGCTTCTAATGTGCTGGAGTTTTATGGGGCTAAGTTTACTACGGATGAGTCTGTGCTGAAAAAGTCTTTGGAGCAGGCTGGATTCACTTATTTGCATGCTCCATTATTCAATCCTGCCATGAAACATGTAGCAGTGGCACGGAAAAATTTGGGGGTTCGTAGCTTTTTTAATGTACTCGGACCGCTCATCAATCCTTCTTTTCCGCAATATCAATGTTTGGGTGTGTATAATCTGAAAATGATGCGTCTGTATAATTATATTTATCAGCAATTGGGTGTGCAGTACACGATTGTGCATAATTTGGATGGCTATGATGAGTTGTCGCTGACGGATAATGCTAAAGTCGTTAATCCTACTGGTGAATTTGTCTATTCTCCCGAAAAATTGGGTTTTGCGCGCATTCCGCAAGATGCCTTATCTGGAGGAAACACGGTTGAAGATGCAGCGATTATATTTTTGCAAGTACTTGAAAATAAAGCAAATATAGCTCAGAAAAGTGTGGTTATTGCCAATGCTGCTTTGGCTATTCAAACGCTAAATCCACAAAAATCTTTAAGTGATTGTGTTGTAGAGGCTGAAAAGGCTATTCATAGCGGAAAAGCTTTATCATCCTTTAAAAAATTTATTGAAATCTTCCAATAAAAATCTTGTAACTTTGTGCTTATGAATATCTTGGATAAAATCATCATCAATAAACAAAAAGAACTGGCAAAACGTAAAAAAGAGTTGTCAATTGATGATTTGCACAGTTTGCCTTTTTTTGATAGAAAAACTATCTCCTTGAAAAAGAGTTTGTTAGCTTCTTATACAGGTATTATAGCTGAGTTCAAGCGTAAATCTCCTTCCAAAGGATGGATTTTCGAGCATGCTGATGTAAATCAGGTGACTTCGGCTTATAGTCAGTTGGGAGCTTCGGGTATTTCTATTTTGAC
>CAYVWK010000145.1:0-1102 GCA_964455235.1 uncultured Paludibacter sp. | reverse complement strand
AATGAATATGTTGATATGGTGGGTGTTAATAATAGAAACCTAAAAACTTTTGAAGTTGATATTCAGACTTCCCTTCAATTAGTTGATATGATTCCCAATTCGGTAGTGAAAATCAGTGAAAGTGGTATCTCATCTGCTGATACCGTTAAACTGCTTCGTGAACAAGGATATAAGGGCTTTTTAATGGGAGAAAATTTTATGAAACAGACTAATCCTGGTGTAGCTTTCCAGACTTTTTTGCAAGAACTTCAAAATTAATTGATGATGAATCTTTTAGTGAAAATTTGTGGTATGCGTGATGAAGTCAATATTCGAGAAGTATTGACGCTTCAACCTGATTATATGGGTTTTATCTTTTATGATAAGTCACCACGCTATGCCGAAAACCTTACTTTTTTGCAGCATATTCCTTTTGATGAATGTAAAAAGATAGGTGTTTTTGTGGATGCAAATCGTAAAAATATCATGCAAAAGGTAAAAATGTACGATTTGCACGCTGTTCAATTACATGGTCATGAATCACCTGAATTGTGTCGCCATTTGAAAGATGCTGGTTTGATTGTTATCAAAGCTATACGAGTATCAGCAGAAACTGATTTGAAAAACTTAGTATCCTACGATTCTACTGTAGATTATTTTTTATTCGACACAAAATCAATAAGTTATGGCGGAACAGGTAGGAAGTTTGATTGGAGTATTCTCCAAGCTTATCAACTTAAAACTCCCTTTTTTCTGAGCGGAGGAATAGCATTAGAAGATGTAAATCACATCAAAGAAATGAATCATCCTCAATTAAAAGGGGTGGATGTAAATAGTAAATTTGAAGTTTTGCCTGCTTATAAAGATGTAAAAATGCTGCATGATTTCATCCAAAAACTCAAAGCGATATGAATAGAATAAATGTATTATTTCAACAGAAAAAAAATAATGTCTTATCAGTGTATTTTACAGCTGGATTTCCCAATTTAAATGATACAACTGCCGTTTTGCTGTCATTACAAACTCATGGAATTGATTTAGTGGAGATAGGGATTCCCTTTTCAGATCCTATTGCAGATGGTCCTGTTATTCAGCAGTCTAACCATCAAGCCTTAGCTAATGG
>CAYVWK010000144.1:0-5446 GCA_964455235.1 uncultured Paludibacter sp. | reverse complement strand
TTGGGTGTAGTAAACTATAATAACTTTCACATATAAAAAAAAGAAAAAAATGGTGCTAATTGTTGAAATATAAACCAGAATAAGAGCTGAGTTATCTATCAGATATTGAATTTTCTCTAAATAGACGATTGGTCTCAACCTAAGCGTCCAAATAATGATTAAGATCAGAGAGGAGATTAATGAGTATTCAAACCATTTCTTACGCCCCTCTCTGTTAAACATCTCAAGAGCCCTTTCAGAAGAGTACTTTTCATCAAGTCTCGACACTACCTGTAGAAGTAACGGATACGCAACCCCTAATAGTGAAACTATTGCCGTTATGTAAAATGATGTTTCAGCCATATTGTCTTATATTCACTCCACCTCCACCCATGCATTCTTCTTCAAGCTCTCAATAGCTGCAAATGAAGCGCGTGTAGTGTTTACTATTTCATCGAGGGGAATAAGCGGGCTACCGCCCTCGATAGTACGCTTTATCAATTTCTGAAACTGCGTTTTGTGGCCTTTGTCAATGCCTGTTTTTAATTTCGAAAAACCTTTGGTGCCATATCCAGTGGTGCGGCGGAAGTTATCCATAATCAATGTTCTCTCTTGCGAGAATACCTCCACACGCTCCTTCGAGTAAGCTTTTGATCCGTTGGCAAAGTAGTTGATCACACCTGTAGAGCCATTTTCATATTTCAGCAATATCGATGCATTGTCAGTATTCTCTTCAGGATTGGTGCCAAGTGCATTCATACACACAGCCACCACCTTACTACCAGTGAGGTACGTAATCAAATCAATATAGTGACAAGCCTCACCTATTATACGCCCGCCACCCACCTGCATATCATGCACCCACACATTGGCAGGAATATGTCCGGCATTCATAGTAGCAATCACATTCATAGGAGCATCACCCACCACAGATTTTATCTTCTCAATATGTGGCGAGAATCTTCTATTAAACCCCACGCTTATTGTTTTGCCCGATTGCCTTTGCGCCTCTAATATGTCATTCAGCTCACCATCATTAAGAGCAAGTGGCTTCTCCACAAATACATTTTTGCCGGCCCTCAATGTTTCAACCACCATGGGCGCATGCAAGTTGTGGCGCGTAGTAATCAATACCAAATCCACCTCCTCGTCGTTTAGAATCTCCCTGTAATCTGTAGTAGAGTGAGCAAAACCATATTTCTTAGCCAGCGAAGTACCAGACACACCACCACTACTTGCAATATATTTAAATCCGGCACCACTACCTTTAAGTGCAGGCAACATGGTCATCTTCGTAAAATTGCCCGATCCCACAATACCAATCACACCCTTCGATGCAACAAAGTCAGAGTCAGCAATCTTCACCGAGTGAGCCGGAGCCACATCCCTCTTATCCTCATATTTCAGTATAGATGCAATCGTATTCTTACTGCCCATCTCGCCATATATCTGCAGATAATCCTGCAAGTCCACCACCTCGCTAATCATCTCCTTCACGCTGATACGCCCCATACTGATAGCCTGCATCACCGCCTCAAAGTTTCGCTTTTCAGTCCAGCGCACAAATGGTAATGGATAATCAATACCCTTCTGCTCATAATCCTCGTCGTATCTCCCAGGCCCATACGAACACGACACCTGAAAAGTAAGCTCTTTCTCGTAAAAGTCGGCACGGCTGATATCCAAACCAATCACACCCACCAGCACAATGCGTCCACGCTTACGGCTCATCTTAGCCGCCTGCGATATAATTTCATTACTCTTGGCCGAAGCAGTAATAATCACACCGTCAGCACCGATGCCATCTGTTTGCTCTTCCACAAACTTCACTACATCACCGCGCTTAGCATTAAAAGGAATCACACCCCATTTTTTGGCAAGTTCCAGCTTACTCTCATCCACATCACTGCCTATCACCCTGCACCCGTTGGCAATCAGCAGTTGCGCCGTAAGCAGACCAATCAGCCCCATACCCACCACCACCACAGTTTCGCCAAGCGTAGGATTCAGCAATCTGATGCCCTGCAACCCAATCGAACCCACAACGGTAAAAGCCGCCTCCTCGTCCGAAATGTTTTCAGGCACATGTGCTACCAAATTCTTAGGCACACACACATACTCCGCATGATGCCCGTTAGATGCCACCCTGTCGCCCACCTTAAAATCTTCCACACCATCACCCGCCGCTATCACACGACCCACGTTACAATAGCCCAATGGCAAAGGCTCGCCCAGTTTATTAAACACCGCCTCCACGGTAGGCATCAGCCCGTCCGTTTTTATTTTGTCGAGCACCTGCTTCACCTTATCAGGCTGTTGGCGCGCCTTTTGTAGCAAGTTCGATTTCCCAAACTCCACCAGCATACGCTCAGTGCCTAACGACACTAAAGAACTAGTAGTTTCTATCAACACGCACCCACGCTTCACTTGTGGAGCGGGCACTTCCTCCAATATCGTTTCTCCTGTTTTAAAGGATTGGATGATTTGTTTCATTTTGTTTTGTCATTTTGAAAAATTCACAGTTGCAAAATTTTGCATTATGATATTAATTTAATAATTATCTCTGGATTAATCATATAAGTAACAGGTCTGTTTTTTTTTATTATATAATTATTCTCAACCCCCATTTTCAACCATTCATCCAATTGACTGGTGGTTAACTTTAGTTCTTCTTTCAATTCATTCTTTGTAACAGTTTTATTCTTGAAAGCTTCGTTTAGCTTCACTATAAAAAGGTCGAACAAGGAAGCATTATTAAAATTCACCCGCAACTCTTTATTATGTTTTACTTGAACTGTGCCATTCGATACCGCTTCATACTGTACTTGTTCTTCTTGCGCAACTTCTTTCTGGATTTCTTCACTATTTATATATGAAAATAGATCAGGCTCTATAACAGTTGAATCTTTTTTCAATAGTTGCGAAACATCAATTTTATTGACAAAAGAAAGTTTTTTCGCTCCCATTTTAGAAAGCTCAATATTGCCTTTTATATTATTATCAATGACCCAAATAGGAACCCATTCCTTTTTCAAGTTTTCTATTGCTCCTTCCCATGTACCACCCTTCACATCCGATTTCATTACAATGGTGGCTTTAGATTGCGTATATATCAATTTATTTCTTGCCATTGCATTGCCCACGTTAAAACCAGCTTCAGGATTATAGGGCGACACTAAACAGAGTTTTTTATCAATAATATATTGTCTATAAAAGCTTGAGGTAGATTTTTTGATTAAAGAATCAGCAACATAACCGAGCGAATATCCGTTGGCTTCCAATGCACCTATCATTGCAGACTCGTCAACCCCTTTGGCACCTCCCGATACAACACCATAACCACTTTTAGCAATAGAAATAGCAAGGCGCTTTGTATCATTTAACTCCTGTTCATTCACATTCCTTGATCCAACAACCCCAATATATTGCTTGTTTAATAACTCAACATTTCCTATACCAAAAAATATGGGCGGTGCATTATCTTTAAGTTTATCTTTAACGTATTTGGGGTAATCCTTATCTCCTCGGTTTAGAATCCAAACTCCGGCTTTTGACCATTTATCAAGAGCCATAGCAAGACTCGTTTTTCTTTCCAATAAAGTCTGTAATCTTTCTGTATGTATAGTCTTGTCCTTAAACTCGTTTAGCATTCCACCATCTTTGAGCAAAAGATCTTCTGGACTCATCGATTTCATTTGCAACCAACGGGCAAATCTATTCCATTCAGCAGTTGATAATGGTTTTAGGTTCTTATTAGAGTCTTTTCCAAAATATGCTGTAAATAATAATATCGCTTTTGTTCTTTCAGTAATCATTCTCTTTGTTCTAATTTGCTGAGGTGGAAGTTAATGCTGCAGGATAAACAATTCCGGCACCAGCTCTTTTCAGCAGAGCTGTTGCTATGGTCAGAGTCCAGCCAGAATCAATTGCATCATCAATTAATAAAACAGGTTCATCTCGTTTCACTCTATCGGTTATTTCAAACACACCATTCAAGTTTTTACATTGATAATAGCTGTTCTCCTGTAGTTTTTGCGGCTCTGATTCTCGAACTTTAATGATAACATCAATAAATGGTATACCTAATCTTTCTGCAACTCTTTGTGCAAATGATGGAACCAGCTCTGGATGTCTATGAGATGGAATACAAGTAACCCATGTTGGGAACGGCGATGGTTTCCATCTTAAAGTTATCATTCCAACAAATGCTTCAACCAATTCGTCCCTAAAGTAATTATTAAATTTATCCTTTGCAACAATTTTACCCCATCCTGCATCTCCCCACCGTGATAAAGTTTTACCTGTTTCTCCCCTAAGCATCTCAGGAATATTACCTCTCAGATCATATTTTGACAATGCATCAGATAGAATTCTTTTCTTTAATACAATATCAAATTCAGATTGTTTTAAGAATGATGCACCTGTGACACCATTATCGTGAGAGAAATTTTCCGGCAATCTATTTTTACTATTGCAGTTACAACACTTTCCGCAATCTGTTTCTGTTGTGTCATCCAGTGAAGTTTGCAAATAACGCATTAAACAACCTTTAGTATCAATATAGTCTTTCACTTCTTCCCATTCTATTATACGTTGTTTTGTTAAACGTAAAATCTTCTGTGAATCCATTTCATAATTAACAGCTGTTCTTTTCCATTTACTCCCAATTTTAATAACAGGAGAAGTTTGTTCTACCTTAAGGTATTTCAATACTTGTTCTATTTGTCCTCTTCTTAAATTAAGATGTTTCATCAACTCTGGAACAGACAAACCATCATATTCTTCAAGCAATCCAAGAATTGCCAACACTCTTTTCTCTGAGGGAAAAGCAGACTCTCGAAAGTAAGCATGAATCTCATCATCTTCTACACCAGATAGAAGTATCCCATAAGCAACATCAATAGCCCTACCCGCCCTACCCACTTGTTGGTAATAAGTAATTATTGAATTTGGAGCTTGATAATGAACCACAAACCCCAAGTCGGGTTTATCATACCCCATTCCTAAAGCTGAAGTTGACACTACAACCTTTATCTCATTATTATACAAAGCATTTTCAACAGAAAGACGATACTCATTCGAATCTACAAATTCATCATTCGTTGCATTAGAATAATAATAAGCCGATTCAATTCCGCATTCATTCAACCATTTTGCTACTAATTCAACATCTCTTTTAGTTAATGTATAAATTATCCCGCTACCAGGAAGATTTGGAATATTTTCTTTCAACCAAGCCAACCTTGAAGCTTGATCATTAAGCTTTATGTTTTGTAAAATTAAACTTTTACGAATTAATGTACCTCTAATAATTTCAATATCTCCAAGCTGAGAAACAATATCATCACACACCCTGTTATTTGCTGTGGCTGTAGTAGCAAGCACAGGCATTCCTTCAGGCATAAACTGTAATATACTTACAATTCTTCTATAATCTGGTCTAAAATCATGCCCCCAATCCGAGATG
>CAYVWK010000143.1:2044-5474 GCA_964455235.1 uncultured Paludibacter sp. | reverse complement strand
TCGCGTTGAATCAATAGTTGCTCGCTGCCATAGTCCCATTCTGGAGGTTGGGGTAAAATATTCATTCAATCCCTATATCTACCGGATTATAGATGTAAGTATTCCAATTAACATCCACCTCTATTTTGAAAAATATCAATTCTTCAATTTGATTTAAAATGTCTGTTACTCCGTTAAATGCATTTTTATGGTATGAGAGGCTTTTTAGAATAATGTGTGGGTATTTTAAAAGTTTTTGGAAACGATATGTTATTTAAATAAAAAATTCATATATTTGCAGAAACATTAGTAATGAATTAAAACATATTACTTGTTACAAGTTCAACCTAAGTGGTTATTAATTTTGAAAGATAATTACCTATGAATAAAAAGCACGAAGCAATTATAAAAAAGCTTGAAAACGCTATTAAAACTAAAAAAGACCAACTTATCGGAAACTCAATATTAGAAAGTGGCATTATAGGTATGTTGAATCATTTTGTGATCAAAGATTATAATACACCACTTTTTAGAGTTAGACCTCAGTCGACCAGAGACGATTATCCATTTACTAAAATTGAAAATTTTTCATATGCTCCGTCCCCAACTCAAGGTCGTTGCAATCTGAAAAATAATGTACTACTATATACATCATTAGAAAGTAAGACAGCGGTTCAAGAAATGATTCGTAAAGACCACGTAGGCAATAACATTTGGTTGTCATTATGGTTGCCAAAGATACCAATGAAATGCTTAGTTTTTTTATTTGACTCTTCTGAAATACAAGATGATTACACTAGAACAATGCATCAGCAAATAGTTGATAATCTGAAAGAATCAGATAGTAATTTCGAAGAGAACTTGTCATTATATCAATGGATATCACATCAGTTTTTGAGTGACGATTATATGTTTTCAAGTCAACTTTGTTTTGCATTATTCAGAGCTCATGATATTGATGGAATATTATATCCAAGTTATGCTGGAAAGAGCCATGGTTTAAATTTGGTTTTAACGAAAGAATTTGTAGATAATCAATTGTCTTTACAAGACGTATTATCATTGAAGATTCATGAATGGCATTTCCCTGATAAAATCAAATATATGATATTAAGTGAGTCATGCATATCTGAACATGGAGATATTAGTTGGTCTCTTATTGAATACAATGAAAACACTTTCATCATTAGAGAAGATCGATTAAGAGGGACCTCAGAAACAAATGGAAAAATCCAATTCCAACATCATTTTCGATATAGTTCTTAGGAATGAAAATTTATATTCGAATCTGAATACAAACAATGTAAATATGGTAATGTACTATATTGAAGGTAAAACTACTAAAATTACTTCATGCTTGGGTTTATATGTTAAAGAATAAATTACATTATAAACTTGAATACTTAAAATATCAAATAAAAATATCATGAAAATAAAAATCTTAACACTTGTTTTTAGCTTAATCCTTACAATAAGCCTTTTCGCTCAAAGTGGTACGACTGGCGATCTTACATGGTCTATCTCTAATGGAACGCTAACTATTAGTGGAAGCGGAGCTATACCAAATTATCAATCCGGTTCTTATGCTCCATGGTATTCATACCGAACAGATATTACTTCACTTAGTATAGGAGAAAACGTTACAAGCATTGGGAATTCTGCTTTTTCGGGTTGTAGTAGTTTAACTGCTATTACTATTCCAAACAGCGTTATAAGTATTGGGAGTTCTGCCTTTAGCAAATGCAGTAGTTTAACTTCTGTTATTATTCCAAATAGCGTTACAAGTATCGAAAGTTATGCCTTTAACAGTTGCAGCAGCTTAACTTCCATAACTATTCCAAACAGCGTTACAAGCATTGGATATTATGCTTTTTCAGGTTGTAGCGAATTAAAACAAGTTGTATTGGAAGATGGAATAGGTACTTTATCTTTCAGCACATCATCTTATTCCAATTCAGAAGATGCTTTCTCAAATTGTCCTATTGAAAGTATATACTTGGGTCGGGAAATATATTTTTATTCAGTGTTTTCCCCATTCAGAAAAAAAACAACATTGACCGAACTTACTATTGGAAGTAGCGTTACAAACATTGAAAGTTCTGCTTTTTCGGGTTGCAGTGGCTTAACTTCTATTACTATCCCAAACAGCGTTACAAGTATCGGGAATTCTGCTTTTTCGGGTTGCAGCGCATTAGCCACTCTTAATTTTAATGCGATAAATTGTACAAGCATAGGAAGTAATAATTTTTCCAATAACAAGGCAATAACTATCTTGAATATTGGCAGTGAAGTTACAAATATTCCTGCTTCTGCTTTTTCAGGTTGTAGCGGCTTAACGGAACTAATTCTTCCGGAAAGCGTTGAAAACATAGGAGAAAGTGCTTTTGCTGGTTGCAATTCTTTAGCAACCCTTGATTTTAATGCTATAAACTGTTTAAGCATGGGAAGTAATAATTTCGCGAACAACACATCAATAACTATTTTAAATATTGGCAATGAAGTTAAAAATATTCCTGCTTCTGCTTTTTCAGGTTGCAGCGGATTGACTTCTGTGACTATTCCAAATAGCGTGATAAGCATCGGCAGTGGGGCTTTTTCCTCTTGCAGAAATTTAACTTCGCTTACTATTGGCAACAATGTTACAAGTATTGGGAAAGGTGCTTTTACATTTTGTGATAAATTAACTGGTAACTTGATTATTCCCAGTAGTGTTACAAGCATAGATGAGAATGCATTTATGTTTTGTGGAGGCTTGTCTTCTATTACTATCTCGAATGGCGTAAAGAGTATTGGATCTCAAGCATTTAATGGTTGTTCTGGTTTGACAGATACGTTAACCATTCCTAATAGCGTTACAAAAATAGATGATATGGTTTTTAATGGTTGTGGTATAAAACATCTTGTTTTTGAAGATGGGGTTGAAACTTTATTTATGGCGCATTCAACACCCTCCCCTAGTCCGTTGTATTTTTTGGGTTGTCCAATTGAAAGTGTGTACTTGGGTAGAAATATATCAGTTTATGGTGGCTTTTCTCCGTTTATAGGGATAACGATGTTGACAGAGTGTTTCATTGGAAATGGAGTCAAAAGTATTGGGGACAATACTTTTAACGGTTGCAAACAGTTAACTTCTGTCACAATATCTAGCAGTGTTACAAGTATCGGAAATTCTGCTTTTAGCGATTGTAATAGTTTAGCCTCTATTGTAATTCCAAATAGTGTTACAAGTTTAAAAAATAATACCTTCAGTGGTTGTGAAAGTTTAACATCCATTATCATTCCAAATAGCATTAAGAGTATTGGAGATGAAGCCTTTAGTGGCTGTATTAGTTTGTCTTCTGCAACTATTCCCAACGGTGTCACAAGTATTGGAAATTCTGCTTTTAGCAATTGTAGTAGTTTAGCCTCTATTGTAATTCCAAATAGTGTTACAAGTTTAAAAAATAATACC
>CAYVWK010000143.1:0-1944 GCA_964455235.1 uncultured Paludibacter sp. | reverse complement strand
TTCAGTGGTTGTGAAAGTTTAACATCCATTATCATTCCAAATAGTATTAAGAGTATTGGAGATGGAGTTTTTCGTGGTTGCAGTGATCTAATCTCAGTTATTATTCCCAGTAGCGTTACAAGTATTGGAAATTATGCTTTTAGCAGTTGCAGCAACTTGGATTCTATTACTATTCCCAGTAGTATTATAAGCATTGGAAATGAAGCTTTTAGCGGTTGCAGCAGCTTAAGAAAAGTTGTATTAGAAGACGCAACAAAAACATTATCTTTCGGAACATCGTCTTCCTCTCAAATAACTTTTTCAGATTGCCCTATTGAAAGTATATATCTGGGTAGAGACATATCCTATTATTACTCCCCATTTGGAAACAAAACTACATTGACCGAACTTACTATTGGAAATAGCGTTACAAGTATTAGAGATAAAGCTTTTAGCGGTTGTAATAGTCTAACTTCTGTTACTATACCAAATAGTGTTACATGGATTGGCGGTTCTACCTTTAGCGATTGCAGTAGTTTGGATTCTATTGCCATTCCCAGTAATGTTACAAGTATTGGGAGTAATGCTTTTAACGGTTGCAGTGGCTTAAAACGAGTTATCTTGGAGGATGGGACAAAAACATTATCTTTCGGAACATCGTCTTCCTCACAAACAACTTTTTCAGGTTGTCCTATTGAAAGTATATACTTGGGTAGAAATATATCCTATTCTGGTAGTGATTCCCCATTCAGAGAAAAAACAACACTGACTGAACTTAATATCGCATACGGTATTACAACTATTGAGAGTTCAGCCTTTGCCAACTGCACTGGCTTAACAGAACTAATTCTTCCGGAAAGTGTTGAAAATATTGGAGAAAGTGCTTTTGCCGATTGCAGTGGTTTGACTGATACAGTAACTATCCCTAACAGCGTTACAGATATTGGCAGTTTAGCTTTTTCCGGTTGTAGCAATCTAAGTTCGTTGATAATTGGCAATGGCGTTACAAGTATGGGAAACGGCTTGCTGGCGGGTTGTAGTAGTCTGACTGAATTAATTCTACCCTTTGTAGGTAGCAAGTCTGATGCAACAGGTAATAACGCTATGTTAGGTGTTCTGTTCGGCACTACAGATAATAGTAATATGCAGGAAGTACAGCAGGGAAGCAGTACCTATTACTTACCCAAAAACCTTAAAAAAATAAGCCTTACTGCTCCTGCTACAAAAATAGCCGATGGAGCTTTATCAAATTGTACGATGTTAGAGGAGTTACACATCGCTAATACGGTAGTGGGTTTAGGCAAAAACGCATTGTATTCCTGCAACGCTTTGAGACATATTTACTCTCACTGGGAATATCCTCCTACTGCATTCAATAACAGCACTTTTGAGGCGGTTAATAAATTTATCTGTACCATACATGTGCCTATAGGGAGTAAGCAGTATTACTCCAATGCCGATGGATGGAAAGAGTTTAACAATATTACGGAAGATATTACTTCCGTCCGGATGATAAATGATGATGATAATAATTTACAAGCATATATTGCAGATGGCAATATGGTGGTAAGTGGCTTAAAGAGAGGAGAGAATATCTACATCTATAATTTGAGGGGTGTTTGTATATATACGCGCATAATTGAAAATGAAACAGAACATATCAATGTAGAGTATCTGCCTACGGATGTATATGTAGTGAAAACCGGAAAGAAATCAGCAAAGTTAAGACTATAAAGGAACTGTGATAGGGTGTAATAGCTTTGCAATTGACATGGTTTGCAATTTTCTTTCTACTTTATACTTTCTAACTTTACAAACTTTATAACTTTACAACTTTATAAACTCTCTACTTCCTACTAATTTCTCTGAACGCCAACGCGTACATCTTCATTTGCTTCACCATAGCCAATAAGCCATTGGAGCGTGTAGGTGAAAGATGCTCGCGCAAACCGATTTGCTCAATGA
>CAYVWK010000142.1:4204-5549 GCA_964455235.1 uncultured Paludibacter sp. | reverse complement strand
AACCAGCAACCATGACTTACTTCAAACGCATAACCCAATTTCTCTTCCACGATATATGGAGGATGACAGAGTATGAACTTACAAAAGGCAAACGCATCTCCTACCGATTGGTTAAGGTGGTGGTGATTGCTTTTCAGGGTTTGAAACGTGATAAATTATCGGTGAGAGCTTCAGCACTGACCTACTCTATTATGTTTGCTGTTGTGCCTTTAATTGCCCTCTTTATCGCTGTAGGGAAGGGTTTTGGCTTTGATGATATTGTGCAAACATGGCTTGAAGAAACTTTAGTGGCACAAAAAGATCTTATTCCTTTCATCATGGAGTTTGTGCAGAAATACTTAGAAACTGCGCAAGGTGGTGTGTTTGTAGGTATAGGAATCGTTATTTTATTGTATTCAGTGATGAACTTCTTTATGCAGTTTGAGGACGCTTTTAATAACATTTGGCAAGTGCAAAAATCACGTTCCTATATCCGCCAATTCACAACTTATTTTTCTGCTCTATTCTTAGTGCCAGTATTTATAGTTGTATCCAGTGGTATCAGTATTTTCTTACATAATCTCACAGCAAAGAATGAACTTTTTAGCATTTTCTCTCCTTTTATGCAGTTTACCGTAAAAATTGCACCCTATCTTATTGTGTGGATAGTGTTTACTTTAATTTATTTAGTTATACCCAATACAAGAGTGAAATTTGGCAATGCACTTGTTGCTGGAGTAATTGCAGGTACAGCTTTTCAGGTATTTCAGGCACTGTATATTTTCGGACAAGTATATCTTTCTCGCTATAATGTGGTATATGGTAGTTTTGCGGCTATCCCACTACTCCTTTTGTGGTTACAAATTTCATGTTTGATAGTGCTCTTAGGTGCAGAAATATCCTATGCGGCACAAAACCTACAAAACTATGAATACGAGGGAGATAGCAATAATATCAGCACAAGGTATAAAAAGTTTTTAAGTCTATTCCTGACTTATACCATCGTCAAACGTTTTGAAAATAACGAGTCTGCACTTAAAAATGATGAGATAGCAGCAACCTATAAACTACCCATTCGTCTTATCAATCAGTTACTTCACGAACTTACAGAGGCACGCATTTTAGTTGAAATTGTAGATGAAGACCTGCGCACCAAAGCATTTCTACCAGCCATGGATATCAATCAACTGACTATTCAAATATTGATGGATAAACTTGATTCGCATGGCTCAGAATTATTCCTCTCCAACAAACACCCCGAAATTGACGAGCTTTGGCAAAAGCATATTGACTTCAACCAGCGGATATCGGAAGCAAATGAAGAGGTGTTGGTGAAGGATATGTAGTAGAATGGTTAATGGTTAAT
>CAYVWK010000142.1:0-4104 GCA_964455235.1 uncultured Paludibacter sp. | reverse complement strand
AACCAGCAACCAATGGAGAGGTGTTTCATGGTTTAGGTGCGGAAACTTTTAGTGATGATGATTTTCGGTATCATTTTGAAATTAATATTAATGCGTTTATTTTTATACATTATATGTGCTTTTATATGGATTGCTTGTACTCCTGTAGACAAGCATGATGACTTAAACCGTGTTGAAGAACTTCTTTCTCAACATCCTGATTCTGCATTTTGGGCTCTTCAGAAAATTCAAACTCACTATACTGGGCTATCAAATCCAGATAAAGCCTATTTTGGATTGCTCTATTTTCAAGCTTTGGATAAGAATTATCAAGATTTAGAACCTCTTGAATGGATTGAGTTTTCCATCCATTATTATCAAAAAGATAAAAATCATCCTCGCCTATCTCAATCTTTACTGTATAAATCAAGAGCGTATAAATATGCATACAACTTTCAAGATGCTGTTCCTTTACTGCTTGATGCAGAGAGATTTGCCGACAAGAACCAACATGATTTAATGGGTAAAATTTATGCAGATTTGGCACATTGCAGTTATTATGTTGACGAAAACGCAGATGCGCTCCAATACGCACAAGAAGCGCTACATGAATTTGAAGCCATCCATGACACCCATAATATTGTACAAACTTTATTGATTATAGCATCCATTTATAGTGCCGATGAGGACTATGACAGTGCTTTTCAATATTCAAAGAAAGCATTATCACACTCCTTAGAATCAGATGTTTCGGGTGATGTTTGCTATTTTGTAGCTTATAACTATTATGATTTGGAAAAGTACGATTCTGCCGCTCATTATGTACGGTTGAGTCTGGAATACGATGCCAAAGAAATACCTTATGCAAGAAGACTGCTCTTACTCTCAGATATTCATTTGAAGCAAGAAGAATACGACAAAGCATTAAACTATGCACAAATAGCCTTCGAATATGAGATGGATTATTATGAAAAGAGAAATTACTATCGCATTATGACTGCCATTTATTTTGCGTTAAATGACAAGTTTAAGGCAGCAGGAAGTATGGAAATGCATCAAATTTATCAAGATTCCATCACACAAATAGAAACACAAACTACAGTAAATATATTGAAAGAGCAGCATCAAGCTACTCAATTTATCAAAAAAACACAGTCTCAAACGCGTATATTACTACTTATAATAGTCATATTTGCAGTATTAGTTTTCTTTGTAATTCAGTATTTATACAAACGTTATAAACACCATCAAATCAGCAACTATCAACACGAACAGACTCTACTTCTTCGGCAAGAAAAATTACGTCAAGATATAAAAAGGCAAATAGAAAACCAGAAAAAACAAGACATAGAAAAACGCTTGCAGATGACAGAACAAGAGCGTAATGCATACGATGTAAAAATTTACAAACAAGTCTTGGGTTACGATCAAGAGCATGAATTTATCGAAAAATTGAATCGTTTATTCAGTAATATGCCACAAGTTTTGCAAAAACGTTACCCTACAATCCAATACGAAGACATCCTCCGTTGCAGTTTACTACTGCTTGATATTCCGATGTCGGATATAGCATTAATATTCAATGTAAAATACGACACCATCCGCAAACAGAACCTTCGATTAGCCAAAAAACTGCAATTCGCTAATATCAACGATTTTAAAAAATTTTTACAACAGTTTTTGTAATAACTGTCATTTCAATCTCAGAAAACCTAAAAAGCCCCCCTCTTTTACGGCCTAATTCTACCTTCATTTTGCATAAAATTCCCTTTGTCCCGAAAAATCTTCATTTCCAAATTTTAACACCCTGATTTTCAGCAGATTAAAAATAGCCTTGTCCCGCTTTATTTAGCCTATAAATTTGGTAGGTATGAGAGATATATGCTATCTTGCGCAGGGTTTATTCAAGGATTTGAAGTCTTTAGAAACTTTCAAATAGCAAATTAAACAAAACTAACTTTATAAAAATCCAATAAGATGAAACGAAACAAAATTATTTTAGTGATTTTTTGCAGCCTACTTATGAGTTCATTTCAATTAACAGCTCAGAAATTAGAATTGAAGAAAAAAGATAAGAAATTGCCTAATACACGCTCTCTTGTCTATGTTCCTATCTCATCTGAAATAACAGCAAATTCTTTATTGATTACATTTGAAGAACCCATTGGTTTAACAACTATTATTGTTGAGAATCAGAATGGATATGTCGTGTCGGAAACAATCAACACCGAATCTATCACAGAATGGAGTGTTATAGTATCCGATTGGGAAAATGGAACATACCTACTAAGCATTGCATATGATAATATTGAATTAGAGGCTGAATTTCAACTAATACAATAAATTGAGCAGCCATGAAAACACCAAACTTATGCCTAATATTAACGCTTCATTTCCTCGTTCAATCACCCGCATTTGCTCAAAAGATAAGTTATGCCTATGATCTTGCAGGAAATCGCATTTCACGAACCATTATCCTCTCAGAGGCACCACAAAAGGCAGCAGCAGAGGAGCAATCAGAACCTTTTATAGAACAATTTGAACAACATGAAATTAAAATCTTCCCTAACCCAACAAAAGGTATCTTAATCGTAGAAGTGAACGGAGGCAATACAGAAGATAATGTCTGGTTGACACTCTACAACCTGCAAGGGATGGTACTTCAGCAAATTGAATATGTCGTAGGTAGCCCAAAACAAGTAAATCTGTCTGCTTATCCAGTTGCAAACTACATTCTGCGGTTACACGTGGGAGATAAAACAGTCGATTATAAGATTATCAAACAGTAAAAACCCAGGTAGTAGGTAGTAATCATCCAACCTCTATCCGACCGTTTATTTACAGAAAAGCACTATGAGACATTCAAAGTGGTAAAAGAATTACTAATCACTAAACAAATAAAATCTAATTGCATGAAGACAACTAAAAAAACCGTAACAGGAGTATGTATTTTTCTCCTTTTCTTCCAAGCAGGAGTATATGCCGAGAGACCCGCATCGGAAGATATCAATCGCATTGCAACAAGCATAGTTGAACGACTTGATAGGGATGTTGCTCTGACCGACAGTCAGAAAGTCGTGATACTGGAATATGCAAAAGTGTTTGCAACCGAATCGCAGAACACTCGAAGTACAACAAACACGAATGCGGTACTTTTACAAAGGAAAAGTAACGTGCAGGAATATAAGAAGGCTTTAGACACTATCCTTACAGACGAACAGAAGGAAACCCTTATCCTGAAACGAGAGGAATGCCGAGAAGCTGTCGTAAAGAAATACACATTGTCAAAAGAATTAAATAAAGAGCTATGAAAACAACTAAACACCTTATGATAGCATTACACTACGTTGTATTATGCTTTATTTTAGTGGCATTGCCTTTACATGGACAAACTTCTCAGGTTATTTATGATAATCCAGAACACACAAGTGGAAGTTTAACGCTTTCAGCTAGCGACTGTGCGTCAGGATGGTGGTATTATGATTGGCAAATAACAGTTCCGGTGAATACCCCTATTAGAGTAACTACACAATTATATTATGAAACATACTTAGATGCTTATACATATACCTTCTCAAATTATCAGACGGTCTTTTATGGCGAATCACCCTCAACATCTTCTACAACAATTATCACAACAACTGGAAGCATTTATGTTTATTGCGAAGATTGGTATGGTATCACACCCAACTCCGATGTATTTATTATAACTTTCGAGGTGGACAGTACGATTTATTCACCAGCAGAAAATCTACATGTTCCAGGTAAATTGAGTGTGATGACTGGCTTGGATGTGTTTGGAAATACCAACATCCAGGGAAACACAGGAATTAGTAATAAATTAGCTGTTGGAACTAATTCCTATAGTGATTCAAAAGTGTATGTTTACAACAGCAATAAAGACAACCGCGCAATATATCTGTACAGTAATAAATCATCCACATCATCTTTATATGGTTTATATTCTTCGGCAACGAATAATACTGGTAACGTATATGGAATATACTCTACTGTTTCTGGAGTATCAGGAAAAAAATGGTCAGGATACTTTAACGGAGGAGATGTTGAAATAAATAATGCTAATTTGAGAGTTAGTAATGATATCATTTTAGGCACAGGCAATAA
>CAYVWK010000141.1:0-5558 GCA_964455235.1 uncultured Paludibacter sp. | reverse complement strand
GGCGGATTTCCATCATTTACTTCACCTCAACCCTCAAAAATATCTTATAACGGAGTTTCATTACTGGAACTACCTATAAACTATGTAACGTTAGCCAACAAACCTGTAATCTTTAGCGGTGGCGGGTATTTTCGGCTTTTCCCATATTCATTCACTAAAAAATGGACACAGCAATCGGATTACGTAATGAGCTACCTCCATCCCCGTGATTTTGATCCCGGTCAACCCATGATTAAAGATTTACCCCTATTTCGAAAATTCAAATCATATGTTGGGTTAAAAAGTGCAGAAGCAAAACTTATTAAATGGCTAACAGATTTTGAGTTTGTAGATATCCAAACTGCAAGAAACCGTATTGACTGGGATAATGTTCCAGTTGTAAATCTTTAATTTTTATATACTTAAGTTGTTGCACAGACACAAAGTAGATTGTTTCAGTCGGCGGGCACTTCTTTGGCAATGAAGCTACTCTATACATCCTATTGTCGAAATAACAGTCTTCTAAACCTACGGTTTTTATTACATCCCAACAATGACAACCCAATAATTTTCCTAATTTCTCATTATAAAACAATGCAATACTATGTTACATTCAACCGAAAATAACTCACAACGGCCCATTGCCCTTATCACCGGCATCACCGGTCAAGATGGTGCATACCTTGCAGAATACTTAATTAAAAAAGGTTATATTGTTCATGGAATCAAACGACGTGCGTCTTCTTTTAATACACAACGTATCGATCATATTTATCAGGCCCCTGATATTGAAAATCGTAATCTTATTCTGCATTACGGTGATATGACAGATAGTATGAACTTGACTCGAATAATTCAAGAAGTACAACCAGACGAAATTTATAATCTGGCTGCAATGAGCCATGTTGCTGTTAGCTTTGAAACACCCGAATATGTTGCTAATGCTGATGGCCTTGGCACATTAAGGCTGTTGGAAGCGGTTAGGCTTTTAGGATTAACAAAGAAAACACGTTTATATCAGGCTTCAACATCAGAACTATATGGTTTAGTACAAGAAGTCCCGCAAAAAGAATCTACTCCTTTCTATCCTCGTTCGCCTTATGCAGCAGCTAAATTATATGCTTACTGGATAACGGTAAACTACCGCGAGGCCTATGGTATTCATGCCAGCAATGGTATATTGTTTAATCATGAGTCTCCTTTAAGAGGTGAAACTTTTGTTACCCGTAAAATAACCCGTGCTTTTTCAAAAATAGCTATCGGTATGCAGGATAAAATATATCTGGGTAATTTATCATCAAAACGCGATTGGGGTCATGCCAAAGACTATGTTAGAGCGATGCACGCTATTCTACAACAAGACAAACCCGATGATTATGTTATTGCTACAGGCATCACTACATCAATCAGAGACTTTGTTAAGATGGCAGCCGCAGAAATCGGTTTAGAAATAACTTTCTCCGGTAACGGTAAAGACGAAAAAGGATTTCTAACTGCCATAGACGAAAAAATCTTCACAGAAAAAGTCGGATCAGAATACCTTACTCCTATTAATTCACGTATTTCCGCATCAACAAACCCCATTGTAGAAGTCGATCCTCAATACTTCCGCCCAACAGAAGTAGAGCTCCTCAAAGGCGATCCTACAAAATCGAATACAGTCCTGGGCTGGATACCCGAATATGACCTTCAAGGCCTAATAAAGGAGATGATGCAATCGGATCTTAAGATAATGAAGAAAGAATCTTATTTAAAGGAGGCCGGGTATAAAACATTGAACCATTATGAATAATGGTTACGAATTAACGCTAATTAAAAGCGAATTAATGCTAAAAATACATGGCAGATATAGTATTTAAAGACGAGAGCTATAAAATTATTGGAGCTTGCATGCGGGTTCATGCTGAATTAGTAGCTGACTTTCTATGTTATGAAAACATTATTGTTGAACTAAAAGTAGCTCATTTTATATCAAAGGATAATTATAAACAATTATTCAACTATTTGAGTGCCACAAAAAAAAGGCTGGGTATTTTAGTAAACTTTGGAACTCCATCCTTATCTTACAAACGTATATTAAATAGTTCTGCCCCTTCGCAAAATTCGCTATAATTCGCAAAAATTCGTGCAATCAAAATCCTTTACTAACATTCTACAATTTCTAACTTTCGGACAACCAACTCTTACATGGAAAAAGTTAACTAACAACCCTTCCGTGTAATCCGTCCTAATCCGTGCAATCAATACCAATAAAATCAAACAAATTCAACCATGAAGAAAGACTCAAAAATATATGTCGCAGGCCATAAAGGTCTTGTGGGCTCTGCATTGTGGAAAACCCTTACAAATAAAGGCTATACAAACTTAAT
This sequence comes from uncultured Paludibacter sp., assembly GCA_964455235.1. GTDB lineage: Bacteria > Bacteroidota > Bacteroidia > Bacteroidales > Paludibacteraceae > Paludibacter. The sequence goes on along the minus strand of CAYVWK010000141.1, from coordinate 3,210 downwards.
CGGCATGACAAAAAATGAGCTTAACCTGTTGGATCAGCGGGCAGTGGCAGCATTCTTTGAAAAAGAAAAACCCGAGTATGTAATTCTAGCAGCTGCGAAAGTGGGCGGTATTGTGGCGAATAGCATCTACCGTGGTCAGTTTATCTATGAAAACCTGCAAATTCAGAACAATGTAATCCATAATGCTTATGTACATGGTGTTAAAAAGCTTTTGTTTCTTGGCAGCACATGCATCTACCCCCGGGAGGCTCCACAGCCGATGCCCGAAGAGTGTCTGCTTACTGATATGCTGGAATATACCAATGAACCCTATGCCATTTCCAAGATTGCAGGTCTAAAGATGTGCGAGTCGTACAATCTGCAATACGGAACCAACTTTATCGCGGTAATGCCCACCAATCTTTACGGTCCCAACGACAACTTCAACCTTAAGACCTCTCATGTATTGCCAGCATTGGTTCGCAAGATTCATCTTGGGAAATGCCTTGAAAACAATGACTGGCCCGCCATATGCGCAGACCTCAACAAAAGTCCCATTGAAGGCATCTCCGGAACAGCAGAAAAAGAACAAATCCTCAAAATCCTTGCTAAATACGGCATCCGCCACGCTACCTCACCCAATCCCTCCCCTTCTACATCCACAAGCCGCACAACAGTGGAGATATGGGGCAATGGCAAACCATTAAGAGAGTTCCTCTGGTCGGAAGAAATGGCTGATGCCTGTATCTATATCATGGAGCGTGTAGATTTCAAAGATGTGGCGCAAGGCAAAGAGATACGCAATACACATATCAACATTGGCACCGGGAAAGAGATTTCCATCGCCGGACTGGTGGAGACCATCTGCAAAGCAGTTGGATATAATGGCGAGATCGTCTTCGACACCACCAAGCCCGACGGAACCATGCGCAAGCTCACCGATCCCACCAAGCTGCATAAACTGGGCTGGCACCATCGCATAGAATTAGATGAAGGCGTTAAAATGATGTATGAGGAGTATCTTAAATAAAACTCCAATATAGAACACGTATCGGTGATTTTTGAATTTACGAAGTAAAGAAAAAAATAAAAATCTGTGATCATCATTTAAATCTGCGTCATCTGCGTTCACATTAAAAATACCAACAATGCTTGTCGTATACCGTGAGTTTGCTTCGCTGCGCTCGCAATGACGTTGTCAAGAAATAAACCAATTTTTAACTCTTAACTTTTCACTTTCTGTACTCTTAACTTTTAACTTTTATCTTTTAACTCTTAACTCTTAACTCTTAACTTTTCACTTTTAGTTTTTAACTTTTCACTTTCTAAACTTTTATCTTTTATCTTACACCTCTATAAAACCCAAATACCATGAAACTATTAATCACCGGTGGCGCCGGATTTATCGGCTCTCATGTTGTACGTCTTTTTGTTAACAAATACCCTGATTATCATATTTTCAACCTCGATTGCCTAACCTATGCAGGCAATCTTGAGAACCTAAAAGACATTGAGAAGGCTCCAAACTACACCTTCTTAAAAGCAGATATCACCGATGAGGAAACCATCAACTCAATATTCAATGAGTATCAGTTCGATGCAGTCATCCATCTGGCAGCAGAATCGCATGTCGACCGTAGCATTACCAATCCTAATGCATTCGTTAAAACAAATGTACTAGGCACCACAACCCTGTTAAATACTGCACGTGCTATTTGGGCTGATGACTATAAAAACAAACGTTTCTATCATATTTCCACCGACGAAGTCTATGGTTCATTAGGAGCAGAAGGAATATTCACCGAAGAGACACCCTATCAACCCCACAGTCCATATTCTGCAGCCAAAGCTTCCAGCGATCACTTTGTGCGAGCCTACCACGACACCTATAATCTTCCTGTGGTGATATCGAATTGTTCGAATAATTATGGATCGCATCAGTTCCCTGAAAAACTTCTCCCATTATTCATTCATAATATAAAAACCAGTAAACCACTGCCCGTTTATGGAAAAGGTGAAAACATTCGTGATTGGTTATGGGTGGAAGACCATGCCAGAGCCATTGATATCATTTTCCATCAGGGCGTTTTGGGCGAGACCTATAATATAGGTGGTTTCAATGAATGGAAAAACATCGATTTGATAAGAGCCATGTGCAAAATAATGGATCGCAAGCTAAATCGTGAACTAGGAAGCTCAGAAAAACTCATCACATTTATTAAGGACCGTGCCGGCCACGATTTGCGTTATGCCATCGATAGCACCAAGCTAAAGAATGAACTGGGTTGGGAGCCATCATTACAATTTGAGGAAGGTCTTGAAAAAACAATCGACTGGTATCTGGCCAACGAGCAATGGATGAATAACGTTACCTCGGGAGCCTATACGGAATACTACGAAACGCAGTACGGCGATAAATAATAAACAATTTTTTATAAGGAACACAGAGTCTCACAGGGTACACATCATTAAAATAAAATTTATATAACTCTGTGATTCCTCTGTGAAACTCTGTGTTCCTTATTTATTTTTTTAATTTTTATCTTTTATCTTTTAACTCTTAACTCTTATCTTACTAAGCTTTTATCTTTTAATTTTTAAAAAAATGAACTCCGCCCGCTCTCTTCTCTTCGCCATATTCATCGCCCTTGCGTTCACATCAACGGCACAACAACCCACTCCGATTCCTCAAAAGACGGTCGATGTGCGCAACACCGTATACGATGTGCTCGATCATTACGAGGCATGCGGACTGCTGGGATTTCTGCCCACAACGCGGCCCTATTCCAATAGCATGGTTGTAGAATTCTTGCAGGAACTGCTAGAAAAACCGGAGCTGTCACCAAAAGAGCTGAAACTTATAAACGATTATCTTACAGACTTCTCCCGCCCGGTACATGGCATAATATTCAAACAGGAGCAGACCAAAAATGCCTGTACTGTGGTTGGAGCGTCTGCAACCATTGGCGGTCGAAATGCATTTGGAGATAACGGCACCTGGTCCATGGCGCAGATCTTTGAGCCTTTCGTGGCCGGAAGCGTAGGTGATCATATAAGTTACACGGGTGCCATGGGCCTTTCGGTGGAAAGACTTGCAGCAGATTGTTTCCATGAGAGCTATGTAAAAGATGGTGCGGTACATTTTTCTTACGAGGATATCGGCTATGCGTTCCATCCCTATATGTTCGATTATGAAACCATGTGGGCTCATGTGAATATCGATGCTTCGGC
>CAYVWK010000140.1:0-5647 GCA_964455235.1 uncultured Paludibacter sp. | reverse complement strand
TTTGGTTAGCATTTTTCTTGAAAACAGGTTCGAGCTTGGACGTAAAATTGAGCCACATAATGAGAGATTCATGAAAGATTTAATAGAAAAAACAATATATCAGATGGCAAGGTTATGCTTGGTGGCTGTGAGGATAAGTCGTTGTTTCCTGACTCACATTGTAATGATTGTAAATATAAGTTTTCGTGTAGGCGTATTGATAAAGCTTGGCATGCGATGATTTATACCTGTTTTTAAGGTATAATATTTGTATGATAAGCAGGGCTCTCCTTTTATATGAATAGAGCAATTGATAAAAATATCTATGATATATATTTCAAGAAACCTTGGTATCTTCATCATTTTACGATTGCTATTTTATTTGCGGCGTGGATTTTGATTATCCCACCAATTATAGGTATTGTCTTGCTTGTAATTAATGCACTTGATAACATAAAGAAGAAAAAGTTATTTGCTGACTTAAATATAGATAAAAGCATTCAACTTGAAGATATTGAAAAAAAGATTGCTTTAAAAACAAAACACAATCAAGCACTTATAAATTTGAAAAACGTACAAAATGAAATAGATAAATTAAAACAACAATACAAGGTAGGTACTAAAAAATTAAAAGAGCTAAAATCTAAAATAATTGAGACTGAAGGTATCATCGATGTGCAAGATGCTGGATTTTATGAATTCGAATACGATATTTCAACATCTGCGGAATATAAAACAAAAATGATAGAGCTCCAAGACAAACAAAAAGCCATGGTCAAAAATAAAACTGCTTGTTACGCAGCAAACGATACGTTATATAATGGCAGTCTAACAGATGGCAAAAAAATGGTTCGTCATAGCGTAAAGATGAAGCTCTGGTCTTTCAATACTCACTGCGATAGTGTTATAGCAAACGTATCTTATCGTAATCGTGATTTGTCTGAAAGGAAGATACGAAAAGCATTTGATGTTTTGAATGAAAACGATAATCTTTCCTCCATTAGTTATGAGTATTTACAATTAAAATTAGAAGAGCTCAAAACCACTTATGAACATAAAGAGCAGCTTCAGCACGAAAAAGAACTACTCAGGGAAGAGCGAGAGCGAGAGAGGGAAGACCGTAAGCTTAAACAAGAGATTGCACGCGAACGTGCTAAGCTCGAAAAGGACGAAACACATATTAACACCGAACTTGCTCGTTTGCAGAAACTACTATTTGAGGAGAAGAGCGATAAGCAAAAGCTCCAGAAAGAGGTTGATAGCTTAGAGAAAAAACTTGAGCGTATTAATAAACGCAAAGATGAAGTCGATTTTCGTGAGGCCCATGCCAAGGCTGGTTATGTATATGTCATTTCTAATGTTGGAGCTTTTGGTAGAGATGTACTAAAGATTGGAGTTACACGACGGCTTGAGCCGATTGAACGTATTAACGAGTTGAGTAGTGCATCTGTACCATTTCGTTTTGATGTACATGCGCTCATTTTTTCACATGATGCTTTCAAGCTTGAGAAAGCACTTCACGACAGATTTACGAAGCAACGTATAAATCAGATTAATAATAGGAAAGAATTTTTCAGAATACCACTAGAAGATGTTCAAAAAGCAATTGTGCAAGAATTTGGTGGTAATTCTGTCGTATTCCATATGCAACCGGAAGCAAAAGAGTTTAGGCAGAGTATTGAGAAGTTGAAACTTAGACAGTTGAATAAGTAAAGTGCGGTTACTAAAAAATTTGTTTTTATAGACTTACTATTAGCTATGTTAAGAAAAATTCAACAGTTCACTCTAACATAACGGTTCAGATACCAAAGAGTTCCAATTCAAAATACGAAGAACGCAATCTTTATCAGGGCAAATCTTTATCAATTGAGGTATAATTATCTATATAGCGACAGGAGTAAAAAAATGTCTAAAATAAACTATAATACAAGTGAATATAATATTATTTATACTTATTCTCTTCCTGATGTTACAACACATGTGGGACATGTTAAAGTTGGTAAGGCAAATATAAAACTTTCAGATTACGCGTTAAGTAAAGATAAAGATAAAGCTATAGAAACCGCTGCACGTACTAGAATAAAAGAACAGTTAGGAACACCAGATATAAATTATATATTAGAAGATTATAATTTAGCTATAAAGAAGACGGGTGAAAGCTTTCAGGATCACGATGTCCATAATGTATTAAAGAGATCAGGTATTCCTAACGTTGTTCATACAGAAAATAAAAAACGGGGTGAATGGTTCGCAACAAATGTTGAAACGATTAAGAGGGCTATAAAAGCTGTAGAAAATGGGCATGCTGCTTTGGATGCTAGTAGTATTGTAGCTAGTGAGCCAATAGACTTTCGTAAAGGATCTCAACCAGAAGCTATAGAAAAGACAATCAAAGCAATACAAAAAGGAAAAAAACATTTTCTTTGGGATGCTAAAATGCGTTTTGGCAAGACTTTAACAGCTCTTGAGGTGGTTCGTAGGATGAAATACGGAAAGGTTCTAATCATTACGCATAGACCTGAGGTAAGTGTTGATTGGTTTGACGATTTTAATAAGCTTTTTACAGGAACAGATTATAAATATGGGTCTCGTGATAGAGGTGAGAACATACATACTCTACAAAACGCGTACCTTAAAGGTAAAGATGGCAATCAAGCAAACCCTTTCATTTACTTCGCTTCCATACAATATTTACGTCATGAAGTAAAATCTGCAGACAAAACAGCTATTCTAGAAGAAGACTGGGATATGATCATTATTGATGAAGCGGACGAAGGTATAAAAACAGCTTTGGCAGATGAAACAATAAAGCCTATACCTAGAGATTTCACTTTAATGCTTTCAGGCACCCCATTTAACATATTAGAAGACTATAGTGAAGACGAAATATACTCTTGGGACTACACTGCAGAACAAGAATTAAAAGCTCGCTGGGAAGACTTGTACCCAGATGAGCCAAATCCTTACTACAAGTTACCTAAACTATCTATTTTCACATATAACCTCAATAAATATTTACCAAACGCAGAGTTTGAAAATCTTTATGATAAAGCTTTTAATTTCAAAGAATTTTTCCGTACTGATAAAAACGGTGATTTTGTTCATGAAAAGTACGTCAAGAAATTTTTAGATCTTATATCATCAGAGTCTGATAGTAATTTTCCATATTCAACTGTAGAGTATCGTAAGAATCTACGTCATACCCTTTGGATGTTGCCTGGAGTTAAAGAAGCAAGAGCGCTTGAAAAATTATTGAACGAACATCCTGTTTTCATGCATTTTAATATTGCTAATGTAGCAGGGGACGGCAATGAAGAGGTTGCTGAAAAGAAGTCACGAGAACTTGTAAAAAAAGCTATCACAAATGATCCGTTAAATAACTATTCAATTACACTATCTTGCGGCAAAATGACAAGAGGTGTGTCTGTGCCAGAATGGTCGGCGGTTTTTATGTTATCTAATACTACGTCAGCCAGTACGTATTTGCAAACAATTTTCCGAGGGCAAACTCCTTGGGAGGTAGATGGACAACTTAAAACTGAATGTTTCGTGTTTGACTTTGCACCAGATCGCACTCTAAATGTCGTAGCCGAGGTGATGAAAATCAAAAAAAAGAAACCGACGACTGACGAAGTAAAAGAGGCAACGAGTAAGTTCTTAAACTTTTGTCCAGTGATCTCTGCAACAGATGGAGAGATGAGGCCTTTCTCTTCACAAAAACTTCTTCATGCAATTAAAAAAGTTGCAATTCAAAAAGTCACACGTAATGGCTTTGACGACCCACGGCTTTATAATTTAGAAAACTTATCGCAATGCACAGACGAAGACTTGGCCGATTTTGATGCGCTCAATAATATCATAGGCAAAAGCACTGGGGTTAAGAACGACGGCAAAATAAAGATGGCCGACAATGGATTTACTGACGAAGAAATAGAGCAGGTAGAACAAGCAAAACAAAAAAAGAAAGAAAAAATACCACTCACACCAGAGCAAGAAGAAATGTTGCGCCGTGACAGGGAAATTAAAGAACAACGCAAAACACGCATTTCTATACTCAGAGGTGTATCTATTCGTATGCCAATGCTTATTTATGGTATTAAATCTTATACTGACAGCAGTGGCGTAGAAAGAGAAATAGCAGCAGATAGTGAGATATCTCTTGAACATTTTATTGATTTTGTAGACGATGATTCATGGGTAGAATTCATGCCTAAGGGTGTAACAAAGCAGATGCTTCGTGAGAAATTTGCAAAATATTATGACGAAGAAGTGTTTATAGGAGCCGGAATAGACATTCGATTACGAGCATTAGCAGCAGATGAATTAGCGCCAAGCGAACGAGTGGCAGAAATAGGCGAGATATTTAAAGGCTTCAAAAATCCAGACAAAGAAACAGTCCTTACACCATGGCGAGTAGTGAATATGCACCTTTCGTCAACACTTGGCGGGAGTAACTTTAATGACATCATTGAATTTGATAGCGAAAGAGATCAGAAGGGCGAGAAGATAGGATTGCCGAACTGGGTTAATCAAGGTGAGATTACAAACATTTGGAGCGACAAAAACGCTAGGGTTCTAGAGATAAATTCCAAATCTGGTTTGTACCCATTACTTAGCGCATATAATTTTTATGATAAAGCTCTGTCAGAAGCGATTAAAACTCATAATACAACCGAAGAAAATATTTTTAAGCAACTATGGAACGAAATACTTAAGCGAAATATATTTGTCTTAACTAAAAGTCCGATGGCAAAGACAATAACAGAACGTACTCTAGCTGGATATACAGGCGCCAAGACAAATGTCGTATATATACCAGATCTTATATCTAAGCTTAAAGCCCCGACTTACAACTTACTAGATGAGCTTAAACGAAAATATAACCTGGAAGGAGATGAAATGAAATTTACTGCAGTTGTTGGGAATCCGCCATATCAGATAGGAGATGAGGGAAAACGCGAAGATGGTAGCGTAAATGCTAGCGCCAGTCCAATTTATCATCTATTTGCACAGTCTGCTGAACAGATTAGCGATGTTCAGAGTATAATTATGCCAGCTAGATGGCTCTCGGGTGCAGGTAAAGGGCTAGATCAGTTCACACACAGCATGTTAAATAAAAAATCAATACGATCGTTCAGTCTTTATACTAATAGTACTGACGTTTTTCCAAACGTTGACATTAAAGGGGGTGTCTGTTTTTTTGTGAATGATAATAATTATATCGGTAGAACTAATATAACTATAAACTCAAGTGTTGGAACAGAACAATACGAAGGAAACTTGAACTCAGAGAATTCTGGCATCTTTATTCCCTTTAAAGAGCTAGTAAGTATATTGGGTAAAGTAAAATTAAAAACGGACGATTTGAATTTAAATAATATGCAGAATTTAATATCAGTACTCAAGCCGTACGGCTTGCGTACTGATTTTTTCAAAGATCCTAAAAAATATGGATTTCCAGCGTTACAGATAGCAAGGCAAAAGGATAATGACATTGAGATAGTAGGGCTCGACAAGGGCAAGAGATCTAAACGGTTTGCGCCATACGACTACCCTATAAAAATTGGTATTGAAACTATTGACAAGTGGAAGGTATTTGCTCCCTATGCATATGGTGCAGGTGCGCTAGGAGAAAATGGTCCTACGCCAATGCTTGGCTCGCCAATGC
>CAYVWK010000139.1:0-5723 GCA_964455235.1 uncultured Paludibacter sp. | reverse complement strand
TCTTTGATAAAGGTCGCAACATTATGGTTAGAAACCACTTCACACTCCCATTTCTTCACACCTAAGATGGCCTCATCTATCTTCATCTCTAAGTCGTTTTTCACTTTCACTTGACAGCTTAAACGCCAATTATCAAGGATTTGTTTACGACTGAAATGCACAGCTTCTGTAGGTAAAATTTCACCACCACCGCCTGTTACCTGACAGCGACACTCAGCACAAGTACCACCACCACCACAAGCAGAGGGTAGAAAGATGTTATTTTGTGCAAGGGTATTCAATAAAGAACTACCTGCTGGAGTAACAATTTCTTTTTCACCATTGATAGTGATTTTCACATCACCAGAAGCTACTAAATATTTTTTTGCAACTAATAGTATAACTGTTAATAACAATATCACCACTAAGAACACAATCAAACTGGCGACAATCATACTGGAATTGATAGCTAATATCATAATTTCATTGAATTTTTTAATACATAATTAGATTTTCAATCCGGAAAAACTCATAAATGCCATAGCCATCAATGCTACCACTATAAAGGTAATTCCTAATCCTCTTAATGCAGGAAACACATTTGAATAGGCCATTTTCTCACGAATAGCTGCTAAGCCTACAATGGCTAATAACCAACCCACACCTGAACCTAAAGCATAAGATGTAACTTCGCCTATATTTACAAAGTCACGTTGCTGCATAAACAACGCACCTCCCATGATGGCGCAGTTTACTGCTATCAGTGGTAAGAAAATCCCTAAAGAAGCATATAATGAGGGAGTAAACTTTTCTACTACCATTTCAACTAATTGTGTAATTGCAGCAATCACTGCAATGAATAGGATAAATGCTAAATAGCTCAAATCCAAACTGGCAAGTGATGGGCTAATCCACGTTAAAGCTCCTTCTTTCAATACATAATTTTCGAGAAGATAGTTTACAGGTAGTGTAACACCTAATACGAAAATTACAGCTAATCCTAATCCCATAGAGGTTTTCACATTCTTGGATACCGCGAGATACGAACACATCCCGAGGAAGAATGCGAAAATCATATTATCGACAAAAATCGACTTGACGAATATACTTACTATATTTTCCATATCTTAATTGTTTTCCTGTAAATCTTTACTTACTGAACGATGTATCCAAATGATAACCGCTACTAAAATTAAAGCCATAGGTGGCATCACCATCAGACCATTATTCACGTACCCAGCGTCATAAGCTGCTTGCGGAATAATTGGATAATCGAATAAAGTACCTGAACCTAGCAATTCTCTGAAAAATGCAACAGCTACTAATATCCAGGCATAGCCCAAACCATTACCTATACCATCCACAAACGACTCCCAAGGACGATTTGACATTGCAAAAGCTTCCAAACGCCCCATCAAGATACAGTTGGTAATAATCAAGCCAATATATACTGAAAGTTGTGTACTAACATCATAAGCAAAAGCTTTCAAGATTTCACTTACAACGGTTACCAAAGAGGCAATTACCACCAATTGAACTATAATACGAATACGGTTAGGAATTGTGTTTCTCATCAAAGAAATAATTACATTACCAAAACCTAATATCACTGTAACAGCCAAACCCATTACAATAGCTGGTTCTAATTTAGCCGTAACCGCTAAAGCAGAACATATCCCTAAAACTTGAACAGTAATCGGGTTGTTTTGTCCAAGAGGTCCTAAGAAAACCTGTTTTGTTTTTGCTGAAAATAATTTACTCATTCTTCATTCCCTCCATCCTTTTGTAAATAAGCTTCATACTGGCCAATACAATTGAACAGCATGTTTTCTACACCATGACTGGTAATTGTACCTCCAGAGATACCATCAACATAATCTTGTTTATCGGAAGTTTGACCTGACTTCACAACCGCAATAGAAACAAATTCTTCCTGATCATTAAAGATTTTTTTGCCTATAAAACGATGTTGAAAAGTAGTACTGGCAATCTCATCTCCTAAACCTGGAGTTTCACTAGCATGTGAAAAATAAGAGCCATAAATGGTGTTTTTATCTTCGTTTAAAGCAATATAACCCCAAATTGGTCCCCATAAACCAGCACCGTAGAGCGACAAGATATATTTTGTTTCACCATCTACGTTTGCTATATATAAAGGTAAAGCACGTTTTGCTAAATCTTTAGAAAGTTCTTTTTTTACATCGATATTGAAAGCAGCTTCAACTGGATTTTCTATCACAGTTGCATCAGCATCAACAACCAACTCTTCAACTATATATTGAGCATAAAGAGCTTCAATATCTTGATCTTTCGTATCGACATTTAAAGAAAAAAGAATTTGCTTTTTCTTATCCAATTCAACATTCGTTTTTTGAATATCTTTTAAAGAATCAGAAACCAATGCCAAAACCAATGCTACCACAATTACCATTACGGTAGCAAATATCATTGTATATGTATTACTATTTGTATTAACCTTCATCTTCTTTCCTCCTATTTATTTTGCACGCGTTTCATGCGTTTTTTGATATTGGCATCTACCACATAGAAGTCGATTAGCGATGCAAAAATATTCATAAACAGAATGGATAACATCATTCCTTCAGGGTAACCAGGATTGAGTACACGAATTATAATGGCAAAAGCACCAATCATAAATCCATATATCCATTTTCCTGTTTCAGTACGTGCAGCAGTTACAGGGTCGGTTGCCATAAATACTGCACCGAAAGCGAAACCGCCAAACATCAAATGATTATACCATTCAAAGTTTGCAATAGCTGTATCAGGACCGAATAGGTTGAAAACCAAGCCCATCAACGCACCTCCTGCAAAAACAGAAACCATAATTTTCCAGCTTGCGATGCCTGTAGCTAATATCAATATAGCTCCTAATAATATAGCTAATATAGAAGTCTCACCAATAGAGCCTGGGATTAAGCCTAAAAATGCATCCCAAAAACCGATTGGATTACCTACGATATTTACAGGGTCGAAAGTAGCTGTACTAGCAGTTGATAACTCACCTAAAGCAGTAGCTCCAGAGAAGGAATCAACGGGAGTACCACCACCCAATCCGAAAGTAGTGCCCGTACGCACCCATACTTTGTCGCCCGACATATAAGTAGGATAAGCAAAGAAAAGGAAAACACGTGCCACCAAAGCCACATTAAAGATATTCATACCTGTACCGCCAAATACTTCTTTTGCAAAAATTACTGCAAAAGCAGTTGCTATAGCTATCATCCACAAAGGCGTATCAACAGGTACAATCAGCGGTATCAAAATCCCTGAAACCAAGAATCCCTCTTGAATTTCATGTCCTTTGATTTGAGCAATGACAAACTCAATACCCAATCCTACACCATAAGACACTATTAATATAGGTAGCACAGCAAGAAGTCCAAAAACAAAGGTTTCCCAGAAACCAACAGTCTGACCTAAAGCCAAATAATGCTGATATCCAACATTAAACATACCGAATAAAAGGGCAGGAAGTAAAGCAATTACCACCACTATCATGGTACGTTTTGAGTCGATGGCATCGTGAATATGCGTTCCTGATTTAGAAGTTGTGCTTGGCACAAACAGGAAAGTTTCAAAGCCATCAAAAACTGAATGCAGCTTAGCAAGCTTACCGCCAGGAGAAAAATGGGGTTTCAGTTTATCTACGAAGTTTCTTAATTTACTATTACTCATATCATTCAAGTTCTTTTTTCATATAATCTAATGAGTCACGCACAATTTGTTGTAGCGGCAATTTAGACGTACATACAAACTCACATAAAGCCACATCTTCAGGTGCAATTTCATAAGCTCCTAAAGCTTCCATTTTATCTATATCTTGCGTAATCATCGCTTTAAATAAAAACTCAGGATAGATATCCATAGGCAACACTTTATCGTATTCGCCCGACATAATAATAGCTCTTTCGCCACCCATTACGCGGGTATCCCACTTGTATTTGAAGTTTTTAAAGATAGAGCGAAGAAATTTCGACTCAAAAAGGAAGGAGAAATAGGTGCGACTTACGCTAAATTTACGGAAGCGAGGCATTCCCCAACCAATGAGTTCGTGGGTATTATGACCTTCTTCCAACACTGTTAATTGAGTAGCATAAGGCGTTAAAAATCTACTTTCAGAGATATTTGCACCCGTAAGTACATTACCACTGATTATACGATAATCCTTATTATTATCTAACTTATCAGCCTGAATAATGGTGTCAATATTAGCACCTAGTACTGTTTCGTAATACTGAGGAGTATTCACTGCAGGGCCAGTCAAAGCAACTGTTCTTGTCAATTCTACTTTTCCAGTATTGAAAAACTTACCAATAAAAACCACATCTTGCGGGTTGATAGTCCAAGCTATCTCCCCTTTATTCATAGGGCTGATATGATTAATCTGAATACCCACGTTTCCCGCAGGATGAGGACCTTCAAATTGAGTAATTTCTGCATTTTTTACTTTAGAGAAAGCAGAAACATATCCATATTGAACTCCAAGATGCACTTGTGCAATTTTAGCTAACACATCTATACCAATCTGAAAATCAGCCATTTGCTTTTTCATTACAAATTCATTGTTAGCAGCTAAAGGAGCCGTATCAAAGGCTGAAATGAAAATTGCTTTAGGCGTTTTAGTAGGATTTGCAATTACATCGTAAGGGCGTTGTTTGATGAAAGTCCACAACCCAGTTTGTTGCAGTAATTGAACTACCTCTTCGGATGAAACTTTTGCCAAATCAGGCTTTTCAAAACTTTCATAAGTCATTTTGCCATCACTTTCGATGATGATGCTCATGATTTTGCGTCGCTCACCCCGATTGACAGCCTTAATCACACCACTTATAGGCGACACAAAGTTCAGCCCAGGGAATTGCTTTTCGTAGAAAACTGGACTACCAGCTTTCACTGCATCGCCCTCTTTCACAAGCAATTTAGGCGTAATACCAGGATAATTGTCTGGTATCAAAGCAAATTCTTTAGGTAATGTAGCACTGCCAAAAGTCTCGGCAGCAGAGCCATTAATCGGAATATTCAAACCACGCTTTATTCTAATCAGGTTTGCCATATTATTAAATATATTGATTAATTGTTTATTTGTTTTGCTATTTCTGTTTTGCTCTCTATATACTGCCTTCGACTTCGATCAGGCACTGATAATGAGAGTATTTTCTGATAAGATAGAACCTTACCAAAAAAACAGCACAAAAATACAATTTTTTTTCCGCTTAATGTGTCAAAATTGAAGAATTATTTCCACAATACATATATCACTGGTTATCTGAACATTACACACTATCAGAATTAAATATTTTACCTTTTGCACAGTGCAAATCGTATAATTTACCTTTTGCGCATTTATTATTTTAAATTTGATTGATATAAATTATCAAGCTAATCTCAGAATATGGCTATATTTGTGCTTCAAAAATCAATGTTAGAATGAATAAACATAGCTTTTATATACTGCTTGCTACCTTATTTTGCATTTTAGGAGTGGAAGCAAATGCACCTTATAGGACTCACATCTCTCATAATGAGATTAAAACCCTATTAATCAATAGGGAAGATAGTAATACAGATTTACCTATTATTGAATTAGGTAGTGCAGACAAGCTGATTATTCGCTTTGATGAAATGTCGCACGAAACTCATAGTTACAATTATAAAGTGATACATTGCAATGCAGATTGGACAGCTTCTGATATTACCTCTAATGAATATCTAAGAGGATA
>CAYVWK010000138.1:0-5736 GCA_964455235.1 uncultured Paludibacter sp. | reverse complement strand
GGATCGGTCCACATGGCTCTCTGCGGCAAAGTTCACCACATAATCAATCTCATGCTCAGCAAAAAGGCTATCGATAGCTTGCTGATCGCAAATGTCGGCCTGCACGAAGATGTGCCGCTTATCGTCCATAACCGACTTGAGGTTCTCAATATTCCCTGCGTAGGTGAGTTTATCAACATTGACTACAAGAATATCCTGATACTCGTGTAACAGAAAATGGATGAAATTGGAGCCGATGAATCCCGCTCCTCCGGTAACCAGGTATGTCTTGCTCATGAAACTTCCTCCTGTTCCAAGTAGCGCGCCAAGAAGCTGTCCAAGGCTTCCCTCCAATCGCGCATACTATCTCCGATGCTCTCGCGAAGATGTTTATTATCCAAAGCTGAGAAAGCTGGACGCCTGGCAGGACGGGGAAACTGCTCGGTCGTACATGCGATAACCGGAATATCCATTCCAATCTTATCAACAATTCGCTTGGCAAATGTATGCCAACTGACAGCATCCCCGTTGCACGTACAGTGGAATATGCCCCTCTCCGGTGAGGCTGCAAGCAACACCAGTTGGTATGCAAGATCCACCGCACTGGTAGGATTGCCCACTTGGTCGTTCACCACCGTCAGCTCCCCCTTCTCACGAGCGAGACGGAGCATTGTCTTGACGAAGTTGTTGCCCACATATCCGTACAGCCAAGCGGTTCGACAGACGCAACTATTCTTACAGAGATCAAGGACGAACCGCTCCCCCGCAAGCTTGCTCCGACCGTACGCGGTATTCGGGTTCGTGGAATCAAATTCGTTGTAGGGAACAGTTCCATCACCGGCAAAAACGTAATCGGTGGAAATATGGATAAGCCGCGCTCCAGAACTCTGGCACGCAGTTGCGAGGTTCCTTGGTCCCTCCGCATTAATTCTAAAAGCAAACTCTTCGTTGCCTTCACACCCGTCTACATTGGTCATTGCGGCGCAATTGAATACAAGATCGGGTTTCTGTTTGGCAAAATACGTCTTGATTGCCTCGGTGTCGGTGATATCCAAATCCTCGATATCCAAAGCAAGGATGGTGCAGCCGATGAGCGAATCGGGAATCTTCCCGAGCTCGGTGGCTCCATCCTGTAAGATATGACGCAACTGGGTGCCGAGCTGTCCGTTCGATCCTGTAATCAGTATGTTCATGACCCTATCCTAATAATGAATCCGGCCCTCAGCCACCTGCCGCAAGTGTTCTCCGTACGGACTTTTCCCGTATCGGGAGGCACTTTCGAGTAGCTTTGCCTGATCAATCCAACCATTTCTATATGAAATCTCCTCAGGAGCGGAAATCTTGATTCCCTGCCTTTTTTCAATCATCCGAACGAAATCCGCAGCATCAACGAGACTGTCCATCGTACCTGTGTCGAGCCACGCGAACCCTCGGCCCAACAATTGAATCTTCAAATCTCCTGCCTCAAGGTAGAGCCTGTTCAAATCAGTGATCTCAAGCTCTCCACGGGCAGAAGGTTTTACCTGTTTGGCAAGTTGAACGACCCGATTGTCATAAAAATATAGCCCGGTAATCGCATAGTTACTCTTCGGCTGGCTCGGCTTCTCCTCCACGCTCAACACATTACCTACATCATCGAATTCCACGACACCGAACCGCTCTGGATCGGAGACGTAGTATCCGAACACGGTAGCCTTCCCCTCATTTACATCAGCAGCAGCTTTCCTCAGCAAGGGAGAGAATCCGTTGCCATAGAATATATTGTCACCAAGTACCATTGCGCAGGAGTCATTTCCTATGAACTCTTCTCCTATCAGGAACGCCTGAGCAAGCCCATCGGGTGAAGGTTGTACCTTGTAGGAGAGCGATATTCCGAACTGGCGTCCATCGCCAAGAAGATGTTCGAACCTAGGAGTATCTTCCGAAGTGGAAATGATCAGGATATCCTTGATTCCCGCCAACATCAGCGTTGAAAGCGGATAGTAGATCATAGGCTTGTCGTAAACTGGCAGCAACTGCTTGCTGGTAACCATCGTCAACGGATAGAGCCGTGTACCAGCACCACCTGCAAGGATGATTCCTTTCATATTGTTCTCCTATTATTGCGTGTAAAGAATGAACTGAAAAATTGAATTGAGAAGATCAGGAGAATCGTTCCCCATAATAACCAGATCGTGAATTCGGACAACCAAGGATTCATAAAACATAAACCTATAGGAGTCAGACAAACTCCATACAATGAGGTACTAAAAGGATCTCTTATTTCTAATGCGAAGTTCTCAATTATTCCGAATATTGAGCTCCAAAACACCATGAATAATATCACTCCCAATAATCCAAAATCGAAATATGCCATTGTAATCAAGTTGAATGTATTGAGATATGGCCTCACCATATATTTTTCGGCAAGTTTTTTTGCTACGTCAATTTTTTCATTCAATACTTTTGATCTGAGTAAAACATTAAAAGGCTTAAGTTGCCAAACCCCATTGGTATTAGCCGTACTATTGACAACTACTGAATTAAAATTTTCATGACTAACCGTTAGGTAGGCATAGAGAAAAAGTACTTTCGGTGGTAAGGCTGAACCACTATCAGATTCTCTTTCCAATCCTTCGGGTGCATTCCGCGGTTCATAAGATTCATAGGATTCAGATGATTCATAAGACTTGGTTTGCGGGAAAAATGAGGAGAGCTGCTCATTTGAATATCCTCGAAGGAAAGTACCGAAGGCAAAAACAATTATAATGATAACAACATTTTTTACTAGGCTAACAAAAGATCTATCACCAATATAATAAACCACTGAGATGTATATCAATGCCCCAGTTAAAAAAGTACCTCGTTGTACCTGCAATAAAGGTATGATGATCAATAGGATAAATATGTTTATTGCAAGTAAGAATTTAAATATTCTCGCAACCTCCCATTTCACTATCATGAAATATGAAAGCCCACAAGTAACAAGACTTGCTACATAAAAAATATGATACCTCGTATAAAATTCAAAATAAGCATTCTGATTGTTTTGTGTTATAAATGCGGGAATATAGCCTCTAACCAGCACATTCGCAATAAATGCAAGAATTCCCAGGTAGGAAAATGCCAAAGTAACTATGAGAAAATTCTTCTTGAATATTTTCCTATCAAAGTAACTAGTGATCTCAAGATTAATTTTTTTCACATGTGGCATGTTTACTTTTTTGATAAAATATACAAAATGACTTCCGAGAATAAAAGAGAAATGTCCCGAACAAAGTAATACCCAAGTCTTAATCCCCCACGTTGTTTGATACGTATTTAACCGTAACTGGGACAATCCAATTGTTATCAACCATACGCCGGTAAAAATTGCAAGTGAACTTAAATAATTCTTAAGTCTTATTGCTAAAACGAAATATCCTACTACTCCAATAATAAATAGTATCGAACAGGAGATTACTGGATTCTTTGATGAAAAGAGGTAGGAAAGGATATAGGAACAGAGTATTACTATTGAGTATAGTAAAATAAAAGAAGAGTATTGTATATGTTCACGCCTCATATATCCATCCATTTCCGTTTTGCATGAGCAACATTAAATAGGTAAAACCTTTAAAATGAGAATATGCAAATTCAGTAGGTCAATATTGTTGCAGCTTTCACTGTCTTAATTCTTCCAACTCCAAATCCATTAAGATGCAATAAAGTGCAGTTGCTGGTAGCTATGTTCATACACTTCACCAAAAATTCAACCTTTCAATAGTATCTTGGATAAACGCTTGAATAGAATAATCTCTGTCAATATTCTTGAATTAGAGTACTTCTTTTGATAGGTTCTAAAATCTTTGGAGAATATTCTATATCGCTTGAGGATTTCTTTTCTAATTTGACCACCATCACCAGAGAAATCTTGAAAAATTTGAATATTTTTCATTATGAAAATCTTGATACCTTTCTCAAAACACATATACATAAAATCATGATCTATGCAATCTAGAAACAACTCTTCATCGTATCGATATTTCTCATATAATCCCAATCTAACCGCCATGCCGCTATTGATTGCAGAAATCCGCTTTTTTGATAATTGTTCCACATAATTGACTCTACGCATCCGAAAATTACCAAATAAACATGGGGAAAGAATATTTTTTCCATTTTGAAGACTTGTCACAATTGGCAAATATACCTGTGCATCATTCTCAGATTCCATCGCTTCTTTCAGAGATCTGAAGTACGTGTCTATCAATTGGGTATCATCATCAAGCCAGATCACAACTCCCTGCTTGCCAGAAAAGTAATCGAGCGCTGCATTATAAGCTTTAGAAAGTCCTTTATTACCACATAAATCTATATAGGTACAATTTTCTTGTTCACAAAATTCTCGGTTCCCAAGATCTTCTGTACTATTATCAACCAAAATTGGAAAAAACCCTTGTTTACGTACCGCTAGAAATGAAGGGGATGCTCCACAAAACACATTATATAGAACAATGACAATAAATATTCTTGTTTCACCGAGATAATTTTCCAATTTTTAGCCTTCCAATCAATTCATGAACCAAACTTGCCCTTGCTTTGATAATCACAAATATAGAACGTTTATGACGTGGTGTGACATTTGCGTCATGTAGTCGATGATACAGCAAAATATCATCTAAATAGTATATCTTCCCAAAAAATTCTCCAACTATGCCTACCCAATGATCATAGGCCCCGATCGAATTTGGAATGGGTAACATGACTTTTAACAATTCTACCTTAAAAGCAATGCAACAACCACTGAACCTTGGTCTTAATATGTTTCGAATTTTCCCTGGACCAATTCTATGCATCGAGAAGAAAGGCTGGGACGAGATTTCTCCATTGGGCTCTGTATGCACTCCATTATGAATGATCATATCAACATCATTCATAATGAATGCATTCACTACCGACTCCCTTTTCTTAGCATCCCAACGATCATCCTGGTCAGAGATGAAGATATAATCACCAGTACAACGCTTCATGGCATTTTCAAAATTATTGCTTAGGCCAGGAGAATTATTTACGTATATTTTTATTTGATCGCTGGTTTCCCGATATTTTTCCAATATTTCCCAAGACTTGTCATGAGAAGGATCGTATGAAACCACTATTTCATCCTGTGGCTCCAACTGCATTAAAATCGAATCGATTTGCTCTTCCAAATACCTCTCACCACTAAAAACAGCTATTGCGACTGAAATCTTAGTCATTTTCAGTGCTCTCCCAAGCCATAGTTGAAAAATTATATGTCTTCAGTGGTTTTGCAGGTATTCCTGCTACTATCGAGTTCTCTGGGACATCCCCTTTTACCACAGCGTTTGCCCCGATAATACTTCCGTGTCCGATATTGCTACCCGCTAAAATTACTACATTCTCACCAATCCATACATTATCACCTACTCGTACTGGTGCAGTAATCAATTTTCTCTCATTGGGTTTGACCAAAGGGGAATCTTGATCTTCACCCTTATAGTTTCCATGATTGGTATCGCTGATATATATTTTTGAAGCCATCAGTACATTGCTACCAATCTCAACCCTCTGGTGCGCAACTATATGATTATAATCTCCCATCTCACAATATTCTCCGATAATCAGTGTCTTCCCTCTACCAGATAGATCAAAACGACACCCATGTCCTATGGTTAAACCTTGACCATATTCCAAGCTCTTTCTACCACGAAGATACAGCGGTCTGCGAATCAATCTTGCGTTTCCATAAAAAATTTTACTGAGTAACAGGGCATA
>CAYVWK010000137.1:0-5774 GCA_964455235.1 uncultured Paludibacter sp. | reverse complement strand
CCAAAGAAAACATGGTGACAGCCCTGATAACAGAAGGTGGTAAGCCCGTAATAAAGGCATAACACCAGAGAGCGCAAATCGTAAAAATGACGCTTATCACTTTGTTTTTCCTGAAAATCAATCCTACTAAAAAGTTTAATATGACATAGATAACCCCAACATGCAAGCCACTAACAGCCAAGATGTGCATAGCCCCTGAATGACTGAAATTTTGTTGGGTTTCATCATCTAAAGCATCTTTATAACCAAGCGTAAGTGCTGCTACCACCGCAAATTCATCATCCCCTAAATCCAATTTTTGGTAGATGTTTAATAAGCGCTGACGAGCTTTTTCAGCTAAGGAAATCAAGGAGAATTGGGTGTGTGTATCGTATTTATGCCACTTATCAGCAGTGACATAAGTCGTAGCACGAATGCCTTTCTTGGCTAAGTATGCAGCATAGTCAAAACCATTAGGATTGAGGTTTTTGGCAGGTGCTGTAAACTTGGTATCTAACAGCAGTTTATCGCCTTTTTGAAGCTGTAAAGAAGCACTATCCTTTTCAATTAGAAGCTGTGCGCAATTCGTCAAATTTACGATTTGCGTACTATCTTCATAGCCTTCCACCACCACTTTACACATCATGGTTTTAGCTTTCTCCATAGGATGATCAACTATGCGAACAGCATAAATCGCTTGATGGTCGTAGGGCTCAAAAAGCGATTTCTGGTATTGCTTATCAGTTACAAAATATCCCAAAGTAAATATCAGCAAACAGATTCCTAATCCGAAAATCCACCTCAGTCGATAGGAGTATTTTGAACGCTGAAAAAGATAAGACGCAAGAATAAATAGTAGGGCTACTGAAATGATTATCAGTAAGATATATTTATTAATAGCGATGTAGTTAAAACAAACCACACCTACAATCAAAGGCATAAGTAGCCTGAAAAACGGGGTACGTTGGAGGAAGTTCATTGTTAAGGGGTTTAGTTGTTGAGGTGTATAGTTGTTAAGTTGTTGAGGTGTATAGTTGTTGAGTTGTTGAGTTGTTGAGTTGTTTAGGATATATTTTCTCAACGACTTAACAACTCAACAACTCAACATATTTTTAATCATCTCCTCTGGATTTTCAGCATTGAAAACGGCACTGCCGGCGACTAATACATCTGCTCCGTGGTCGAATAGTTTTTTTGCATTTGCTATTGAAACTCCGCCATCAACTTGAAGTAAACAATTGGGATTCAGTTCGTTAATCATCGTTTTTACAGCTGCAATGCGTTCGTAGCTTTCTTCTATGAATTTCTGACCGCCGTAGCCAGCAAAAACGCTCATTATCAGCACCATATCAACTTTATCAATATAAGGACGTAGAGATTCTACAGGTATATCAGGATTAATCGTAATACCTACTTTGATGCCTTGTTGTCTGATAAGATCTATGACTTCATCAGGGTTTTCAGCCGCTTCAAAATGGAAGGTAAGCATTTCAGCACCTGCTTTGGCAAAGCGTTCCACGTACTTTTCGGGGTGCACTATCATAATATGCACATCAATAAACTTCGTACAATGCTTTGTGATTGCTTCTAAAACGGGAAATCCAAAGGAAATATTCGGCACAAACACGCCGTCCATCACATCAATATGCAACCATTCGGCATCACTGCGGTTAATCATTTCACAAGCTGATTTTAAATCTGAAAAATCAGCAGCTAAAATTGAAGGTGATATAATTTTTTTCATACTTATCTTATTTATGTTAAGTTTTATCAGACCACAAAAATAATAAAAAAAACTCCCATTTGCACAGGAGTTTCTCTTTTTAGCTTAAGTTCATTTCAATATACTGATTCTCACCGACTTTCTGTACCCTATAATTAGATGCAAATTGTAAAATTTTACGAATTGCGTAGTCTGAGGGTTCAAAGTTCTCTTTATTTTTCAATTTTAAATGTTGGTTTAGCAAATCAGTTTTGTTTAAAGAAGTAATGGTTTTTTGCATAGGCAGTCTTTGTTTTTTAGTTACTGATTTATAAACGCAAGGAAAATATAAAAAGTATATCAGAAGAAAACTTTTCTCTTAAAATATGCTATGTTTGTGTTTTTAATAGAAAATAGATATGTCTAAAAATTTGATAACTCGCATTGAATCAGCTATTCAGGAGGAAATAAAAGATAAGTCTTTTTTACGCTCAGGGGTAATTACGGCCATTTCTGGTAAACAGTATTTTTTGAAAACAGGTTCATCTTCATCAACTTATGCTTGCGAAGCTCATGGTTTGATAGAGCTAAATAAAGCAGACAGTATAGACGTTGTGAAGCCTGTAGCTTGGGATGATGACTTCATTTTAACAGAATATATTCCCAATAATACGAAAAATGCTGATTTTTTTGAAGATTTTGGGAGATCGTTTGCCCAAATGCATCGTTATACGCATGATACATACGGTTTTTATGAGGATAATTTTATAGGTGCTACCGAGCAATACAATATCCCAAATGAAGCAGAGAGGCTTGATTGGACAGTGTTTTACTTCAATAAAAGATTGCTTCTTCAATATCAATTAGCTGAGAAGAGAAATCTACTTAGTAATGAATTAAAGCAAAATTTTTTAAAGATTGAAAAGAATATTGATAAGATATTGGCTGATTCGGAAGAGGTTCCAACACTTTTGCATGGTGATTTATGGGCAGGAAATTTCTTAGTTAATGCTGATGGGAACGCTGTTTTAATCGACCCCGCAGTTTATTATGGACATAGAGAAGCGGATTTGGCTATGACTAAGGTTTTTGGTGGATTTTCGGAAGAGTTTTATCAGGCATATCAACAAGAGTATCCGCTAAAAGAAGGCTGGGAATACCGTGAAGATATCTATAAGTTATATCATATTTTAAATCACTTGAATATCTTTGGAAGAGGGTATTTGTCAGAGGCTGAATATCTTAGTCGAAAGTATGCCTATTAAAAACCGCAGATTCGGCATCAGCACAAACCTGCGGTCAATCAAACACTAAATCACTCTAAATCAATATCTTGCTTCAACTGATTTCCAGTCGATAATATTCCACAATGCATTTACGTGGTCGGGACGACGATTTTGATAATCTAAATAATAAGCATGCTCCCATACATCAAATCCTAATAGTGGATTCAAATCTTTGGTAACAGGGTTGCCACCATTTGGCTCTTTTACGATATGCAATTTGCCGTTTTTATCACTTGCTAACCAAGCCCATCCTGAACCGAAAACTGTTGCAGCGGCTGTGTTAAATTCTTTCTTAAAGTTCTCAAAATCACCGAAATCGCGATTAATAGCTTCTGCTAATTTGCCTGAAGGAGCGCCTCCACCGTTAGGTGAAAAGGATGCGAAATAAATGGTGTGGTTCAAAGCCTGACCAGCATTGTTGAATAATGCGCCATCACTTTGTTTTACGATATCAACTAAATCCATATCTGCGAATTTAGTACCTTCAATCAGGTTGTTCATATTGGTAATATACGCTTGAAAGTGCTTGCCATGATGCAATTCAACAGTTTGTTGACCAATTACAGGCTCCAATGCGTTAGTTTCGTACGATAATTTTGGTAATTCAAATTTCATGATCTTATTTTTTAAATGTTTATACTATTTTCTGTGTTACTGCCTATATAACGTTGCTATATGCTGATTTGTTGTATAGAAAAAACTTATAAATGTATTAGGGTCTTCTATAAAAAGGGCTTTTAGTTTCGCGCTATTCAACGCTTTTGTAAAAACTTTTTCATACTTTTGTAGCTAAAACTGAAAAACGTGGTTTGCTATCAATTTTGCAGCGCAATATAGCAATTTTTAATTGAAAATCAGAAAATATGAAGGTTTATACGAATGTCAAAGATCTTGGTAATCTGCAAGATGCGGTGAAAGAGGCTTTAGAAATCAAGAAAAATCGCTTTGCATACAAGCATTTAGGTGAAAATAAAACGCTTTTGATGGTGTTTTTTAATTCGAGTTTGCGTACACGCCTTAGCACTCAAAAAGCAGGTATGAATTTGGGCATGAATACTATGGTGTTGGATATTAATCAGGGTGCGTGGAAGTTGGAGACTGAGCGCGGAGTGATTATGGATGGCGATAAACCTGAGCATATTTTGGAAGCTATCCCTGTGATGGGAACCTATTGTGATGTGATTGGGGTGCGTGCTTTTGCGCAGTTTGAGGATAAGGCTTTTGATTATAGTGAGACTATCATCAATCAATTCATTCAGTATTCTGGTAAACCTGTTTTTAGTATGGAAGCCGCTACTGGTCATCCTTTGCAGGCTTTTGCCGATTTGATTACGATAGAGGAATACAAGAAAAAAGCGCGTCCAAAAGTAGTGCTGACTTGGGCACCGCATCCTCGTGCACTTCCGCAAGCTGTTCCTAATTCTTTTGCTGATTTTATGAATGAAGCGGATGTGGATTTTGTGATTACACATCCCGAAGGATATGAATTAGCAGCTGATTTTGTGCGTGGTGCAAAGGTAGAATACGATCAAATGAAGGCTTTTGAAGGGGCTGATTTTATTTATGCGAAGAACTGGGCAGCTTATCAGGATCCAAATTATGGAAAAATATTGAGCACCGACCGCAATTGGACAGTAGGCGAACGGCAGATGGCGGTGACTGACAATGCATATTTTATGCACTGCTTACCTGTTCGTCGTAATATGATAGTTACGGATGAAGTGATTGAAAGTCAGCAATCTATCGTTATTCCACAAGCTGCAAATCGGGAGATTTCAGCACAAGTGGTTATCAAAAGATTATTAGAAAATATCAAATAAACACATTAATAATTACTACAATGAATCTCGAAAAAGTTATTGCTTCTATACGTAATGTCCCAGATTTTCCGAAACCAGGTATCATGTTTAAAGATATTACCACGGCGATGAAAGACCCCGAAGTTCTTCGCTATATCGTTGATGTACTGTACGATTACTACAAAGATAAGGGTATTACAAAAGTGGTGGGCGTAGAAAGTCGCGGCTTCGTATTGGGTAGTATTTTGGCTTACAAATTAGGTGCAGGCTTCGTTTTGCTCCGTAAACCAGGTAAATTACCTGCTGATACTTATCGAATTGCCTACGATTTGGAGTATGGCGCAGATGCTTTGGAAATCCATAAAGATGCGATAGATGCAGGTGATGTAGTGCTTTTGCATGATGATTTATTGGCAACTGGCGGTAGTGCCGAAGCAACTTTAAAATTGCTTTCAAACTTCGATATCAAAAACACCTATATCAGTTTTTTAATTGAATTATCTTATCTGAATGGAAGAGAAAGATTGACGCAAGTCAGTGATATCTATTCACTTATAACATATTAATGGAACAAGTTTTCGTCATAAAAGTAGGAGGTAAAATTGTTGAAGATGCTAAATCTTTACAGAAACTTCTTGCTGATTTTTCTCAGATAAAAGGGCATAAAGTGTTGGTGCATGGCGGTGGTCGTTCGGCTACGGCTATGGCTGTGCAACTAGGTATAGAGAGCAAAATGGTGGATGGCAGACGCATCACCGATGCGGAAATGCTGAAGGTGGTAACGATGGTCTATGCGGGTTTGGTCAACAAGCAAGTTGTGGCTGGTCTGCAAGCTCTGAATATCAATGCTTTAGGTCTAACTGGTGCGGATTTAAACTATATGCGTTCCGAAAAACGTCCTGTAAAAGAGGTGGATTATGGTTTTGTAGGAGATGTGAAAGAGGTCGATGCTGTTATTTTAGCTGATTTGATAGCCAAAGATGTGGTACCCGTTTTAGCTCCTTTGAC
>CAYVWK010000136.1:0-5775 GCA_964455235.1 uncultured Paludibacter sp. | reverse complement strand
TTAGTTAGATGGGTTTCGCCCTCTGCCTTGTCCGCCGCCACGTGGCTGTTGACCAGCACCTTGCCCTTGACGCATCAGGTTACGTTTGTAGTCTTTATCTGCATGGAGTAATTCATGGATGGTTTTGGCAGATAAGCCCGCCTCTTTCAACTGCTGATAATATTTCTTTTGAAGAGCAGCCGTTTTTAGTTCATAATCAATTAAATGCTCATTTAAAGCTTCATATGATTGCTCATTGGGATTCATATTTTGCCTGAATTGACGGTTTGCCTCCCAGTTCTCTTGCACTAACTTCCAAACTTTTTGCTCTGTCTCCTTGAAAATTGGCTCTGCCATTACTGACTCACTATCAGGGAGTTGTAGCTTTTCAATAATATAGCTCCACTTTTGGTTGATTACCTCATCGCGCGTCATGCGCTGACCTCTTTTTTGAGCTGAAATGCCTCCCACTAACAAAGTGAGTAATAATAGGTATGTTATTCTTTTTTTCATATGATATTCCTTTCTACTTTATTCTGAATCTAAACCATTATCCATTGCATAATAGTCAATTAAGATGGATGAATCTATTTGTGAGGATACATAAAAATCATAAAACTCTTCCGCCTCATATTTTGTATTTTGATGATGAAGATAGACTTGATAAAAGACATTCCCTAAAATGAAAATGCCTACAAACATAGCCGCCATATACAGCCAAGGCTTCATCAATTGGGTAAACTTAGGTTTTTTCAAACCGATTTGTTCATCCATCTGATTGGCAAAATCTGCAAAATAATTAGCGGGGACCTCAAAGGGATTCCGATTGCCTATTCCATTTAATGTATCTTTATTCATTTTTTTATCATTTTATCATTCACAAAACAACCATATAGGACTGACTACATACTCAAAGGTTTAATTTTCAAGGATAAAAGCAGTGCAAAAGCTTTAATTTACAGCATTTTATCATCCTTGATATAGTCTTCAATTTTCTTAACAGCATGGTGATACGAAGCTTTGAGTGCACCTGTTGTGGTACCTAAAATCTCCTCCATCTCCTTGAAAGTCATATCACTAAAGTATTTCATATTAAAAACCAAACGCTGCTTTTCAGGCAAAGTGAGGATAGCTTCTTGCAGCTTCAACTCAGCTTCATCACCCGAAAAATAGCTATCAGCACGTAGCTGAGTTATCATCAAACTTTCTATATCTTCTATACCTGCCAGATTACGCAATCGCTTGTTAGCCAAGAAAGTAAGTGTCTCGTTGGTAGCAATTCGATATAACCAAGTGGATAATTTCGACTCACCTCGAAAACCATCTATACCGTTCCAAGCTTTCATAAAGGTATTTTGCAGGACATCATCCGAATCCTCGTGCGAGAGTAACATCTTGCGGATATGCCAATAAAGTCGCTCCTGAAAGAGGCGTACCAATTTAGAAAAACCCGCTTCCTTGGTTTTGGGGCGGGAAAGTTCATCCATGATTTGTTCGACTTGTTTACTCTCTGACATAGCTCGATTTTTTTGACAAGCTGCTTTGACTAATCTACCGTGCAATGGTTTAATGCGACTTCAGCTTTTATCATACGTGGATTTCCACCTATATCCTTTTTAAGTTTGATGTAGGTAAAGCCCATATTACCATATAGTTGTACACAAGCATCAGCATAATCTCTATGACATTCAACATATAATTCCCCATGAGGATTCAAGTGTTTCTGTGCAAATTCTCCTATTTTTCGATAGAAAAGTAACGGGTCATCATCGGGCACAAACAAAGCAATATTCGGTTCAAAAGCGGTAACATGCTCATCCATGGCGTCTCGCTCTTTCAGAGGGATATAGGGCGGATTGCTGACTATCACATCCCATTTCTTATCGCTCATTTCATCCGTCAAAATATCAGTCTGGAAAAACTCAACTTTGACTTGATTTTGAACTGCATTTTGTTTAGCCAAGAGCAAAGCATTCTCTGATATATCACAAGCAAACACCTGAGCATCAGGCAGAAAATGCTTCAATGCAATAGCTATACACCCGCTGCCTGTACCTATATCCAATATAGCAGCATCAGGTCGAACATCCTTGCGAATCCACTCCACCAATTCCTCCGTTTCTGGGCGAGGAATCAGCACCGCCTCATCCACTAAAAAATTCAAACCACAAAACTCCGTTTCACCCAAAACATACTGAATGGGCATGTGTTTTTGCAGCTTTTTGAGATAATTATCCAATTTATCCCGTTGAATTGCTGAAAAAATTGTATTTTTGTTAACTAAAATTTCAGTGAAATTAAAACCTGTAATTTTAGCAATCAGTAAACGACTAATTGACTGCAATTCTGTGTCAGGATACAAATCTGCAAGAGATTTTCGGATATGTTGAATGGCTTGTTGCATCCCCGCAAAGATAGATAAAAATGAAATACGATGAACTATATATGCGCCGTTGTTTGCAGTTAGCTGCTTACGCTTCTAGCCATGTTGCGCCCAATCCTATGGTGGGAGCGGTTTTGGTGCATGATGGAGCTATCATAGGTGAAGGTTTTCATGAGCGATATGGGGAAGCCCATGCCGAGCCGAATGCCATTCATTCTGTGGAAGATGAAACACTATTAAAAAAGGCGACTTTGTATGTCAATTTAGAACCCTGCTCGCACTTTGGAAAGACACCTCCCTGTGCTAGTTTAATAGTAGAAAAGGGCATTCCACGTGTGGTGATTGGCAGTTTAGACCCCAACCCAAAAGTGGCAGGAAGAGGTGTTGAGATGCTACAAAAAGCTGGAATCGAAGTCGTTGTGGGTGTTTTAGAAGATGAATGCAAAGAGCTTAACAAACGCTTTTTCACCTATCAAATTGAAAAACGACCTTATATCATTTTAAAATGGGCACAAACACGAGATGGCTATATCGACATCATCAGAAAAGATAAAAATACCGATCCATTGCGTATTTCACATCAGACAGCTAAGCATTTAACGCATAAGGTACGCACTGAAAATCAGGCTATTATGGTCAGCACAAACACCGCCGTTTTGGATGACCCATCGCTTTCTGCACGACATTGGCCAGGAAAAAATCCTATTCGCATTATTTTAGATAGAACAGGCCGCATTCCCAAAGATTATCAGGTGTTTAATCAACTTACTAAGACTATCGTTTTTACTGAAAAGGATGTTGAGGATGCAGACAACATTCACTATATCAACCTGAAATTTGACGGGCATTTTCTAAAAAACATGTTCAAAACCATTGCTAATCAAGGTATTCACTCTGTTTTAATTGAAGGAGGAACACAACTTCTGAATAATATTATCCAGGCAGGATGGTGGGATGAAGCTTTGGTTGAAATTTCTACACAAGTGATAGGCGATGGCGTAAAAGCACCTACTATTTCTTCTACTCTAAAAACTTGCAAAACCATTGATAATCATCAATTTATAAAATATATTAACCCGAATAAAATACTTATTTCCGATGAATAGTATATTATATTATATATTGACAGGTTTTTATTTTTACCTGATAGTCAGCTCCATTTTTGTATTATTATTAGAAAACAGGAATCCTGTACGCTCACTATCTTGGATATTAGTTTTGGTATTATTGCCCGTTGGAGGTTTAGTTTTGTACTTATTGATAGGTCAGAATTACCGAAAAAAGAAGATTTTCGATAAAATCAATATCAAACACGACACAAAACTGCCTTATAAAGAGATAGAAGCGGAAGATTTTCATAAGTTCACCGACAATCCTCACTATCTGAATCTCATCAATTTACTCTATAAAAACAGCGAAGCTGACATCTACATCAATAATAAAATTGATGTTTTTACGGATGGGGAAAGCACGTTTACCGCTATGTTTGATGCGATAGAAAGTGCTGAGAATCATATTCATATAGAGTTTTTTATTTTTGAAGATGATTTGATATCCAATAAATTACGTGAACTGCTTATCAAAAAGGCAGAAAGCGGTGTTCGGGTACGGATGATATACGATTATTTTGGCAGCTATAAATTGTCGAAACAATATTTACGTTCATTGGAAGATGCAGGCGTTTATGTGCGCCCATTTTTACCTCTGCGTCTGCGCTTACGTCGTAGCAAAATCAATTTCCGCAACCACAGAAAACTATTGATTGTTGATGGGAAATACGGATTTACAGGAGGATTGAATTTCGCCGACCGCTATATTTTCGGTAGTAATTTAGGTCAGTGGCGCGATACCTTCGTGCGCTTTGAAGGTAGTGCTGTACACGGTTTACAACATTTATTTCTTACCGATTGGTATTTTGTAGATCGTAAACTAATCACCGATTTGAAGTACTATCCTAAACCCACTCAAGAGGGTAAAAATGCGGTGCAGATAGTGAGCAGCGGTCCCGATTCTGATTGGGAAAGCATTATGCAAGGGTTGGTTTCGAGCATGATGTTGGCACAAAAGTATGTGTATATCCACACGCCTTATTTTGTACCCAACGAAATCATGTACAATGCCATGTTGATCGCAGCTTTGAGTGGCGTGGATATTCAAATGATTATCCCACATAAATCTGATTCGTGGATAGCCGACACCTGTACCTATAGTTATTTAGGTGAAATTTTAGATGCAGGCGTCAAAGTATATAAATACCAAGAAGGTGTGATGCATAGCAAAGCCATTGTTATTGATGATTATATTTCCATTGTAGGTTCGGCCAATTTGGATGAAAGGAGCTTTAATCAGAATTTTGAAGTCAATGCTTTCGTCTATGATCAAAAAACAGCTTCAGAATTAAAAAAACAATTTGAAGCAGACAAAGCTCATTGTCAGCCTATTACAGCTGAGGATTGGCATAATCGCACCATCATCCAAAAACTGATAGAATCGATTGCTCGGCTTTTCAGCCCTATTATTTGATGTATCTATATCTTATATTATCTTTGTAGCTTATAAAAAAACAAATTTATGCAACCAAACATATTCAAAACATCCATGATTAACGGATTAATAGTGGGTGTACTTTTTTCTTTAAAATTCTTGCTTTCTACTTCTAAAGGTCTTCTATTCAACTCCTTGTCTTTCATCCTTTTCATTGCTATTATTTTGGTGATGTATAAAATGGCGGTGAGTTTTCGTGATAGACAACTGAAAGGTTTTATATCTTATTGGGGTGTGGTAAATCTAACGATTATGACCTTTTTCTTTGCAGCTCTTATTTCTGCAGCTTTCAAAATGGTTTATACCAGCTACATCAATCCTGAATTTTTACCTACGCTCACAGCGGAGACTTTGCAAGCTTTAGAAACGCTCCAACCTTCTTTCAATATTTTCAGTTATATAGATGAAGATGAATACTTGAAAGCATTTGAAAAACAGATGCAGCCTTATAATTACTCTATCCAAACTATTTGGGTGAATGTTTTGGCAGGCTTAGGTTTAGGATTGGTTTTAGGTGCTTTTGTGATGAAAAAGAGAGGCCTATTTGATGAAGAGCCTACAGAGGAAAACACAGAGCAAACTACTAATAATGAGTAAATTATGAATATATCAGTAGTCATACCTCTCTACAATGAAGAGGAATCTTTGGTGAAATTGTACGATTGGATTGCCCGCGTGATGGAGGAGCATCAGTTGAGCTATGAGGTGATTTTTGTGGATGATGGCAGTAGCGATACATCATGGAAAGTGATAGCATCATTGAAAGAAAAATCTGATCATGTAAAGGGTATCAAATTTCGTAATAATTATGGTAAATCTGCTGCATTGTATTGCGGTTTTAATGCTGCACAAGGCGATGTCGTTATCAC
>CAYVWK010000135.1:0-5874 GCA_964455235.1 uncultured Paludibacter sp. | reverse complement strand
AAAGTTTTCTGCATGCTATTGAAATTTGTAATCAGGAAGCAAATTTACAATAAATTATATTTGTTTTTGTACCTTTGCCCCTGAAAATTAAAATCTATGCGAAAATATCTATTTATAAACATCGTATTTCTTCTGACTTTATCGTTGGTGGTGAAGGCTCAGGAGGTAGAGGATTTTGATGCAGAGGGGCATAATCCTTTCGAGGAGATATCAAAAAAGAAGAGTGCAAAGAGTGGAAAGGTGCGCTTTTTCCAAGATGAGCGAATTGAATCCTTGATAAAAGAAAATGTGCCTGCTGAAAATGCGGTGGTGAACGGCTTTAGGGTACAGGTTTTTTCGAGTAATTCGCATGCTACTGCTAAAAGAGATGCCTTCAATATCGAACAAAAACTCAAATCTGCATATCCTTATATGTCTGTTTATATCAGTTATAGCTCGCCATTTTGGAAGGTTCGCATAGGTGATTTTCTGAATCAAGAGGAAGCAAAATTATTTTTAGATGAACTGGTAAGAAAACTACCAGAACTCAAAAGGGAAACATATATCGTGAAAGAGCGAATTTCTCTCAGCACAAAATCAAATTAATATGGATTACGACCACAGTAAATTAGCTCCTTTTGATGAGGAGAAAACTGCCAAAATAGCCTATCATTATCAAGAAATTATTAAATTATTAGGAGAAGATGTTGAGCGCGAGGGTTTGATAAAAACGCCTACACGTGTGGCTTCTGCTATGCAATTCTTACTTCAAGGTTATACTCAAAATCCTGTTGAAATACTCCAATCGGCTAAGTTTACCGAGGATTACCGCCAGATGGTCATTGTAAAAGACATCGACTTTTATTCCATGTGTGAACATCACATGCTACCATTCTTCGGCAAAGCACATGTTGCCTATATCCCTAACCACCACATTACCGGTCTAAGCAAAATCGCTCGCATAGTAGAGGTTTTTGCTCGCCGCATGCAAGTACAAGAGCGCATGACCACCCAAATTAAAGAGTGCATCCAAGAGACCTTAAACCCCTTGGGCGTAATGGTAATTTTAGAAGCACAACACCTCTGCATGCAAATGCGCGGTGTGCAAAAGCAACATTCTATCACCACCACCTCTGATTTCACTGGTGCTTTCCAACAAGCTAAAACCAGAGAAGAGTTTATGAATTTAATAAGATGATTTTCAGGTAATCCTGATGCTATTTATACTGACCAGCATATTGTGAGTTCAGTTTTACCGTAAAAACAGGTAAACCAGCTGTTTGATTCGGCTCTTCTGGATTGGCGGGTGCATACTGACCTGCAGGTAAATCACTTAAAGTGTAGGTATTAGCTATTCTTGCTACATCAACATACTTAGTAGCAGCAGTCGTAGCAGCAGTGGCAATCACCGACCCAACAGTTGCGATTAGCGCTCCAGCTAGTCCGCCCCCCGAACTTTGAATTTGTACAGTGGTGTCGTAGTTGATATTTCCACGGCGCGTAAATACAATCTCATTCGTTTTAGTCGATTTTACAATATATTCCACATCAACATAGACCATCCCGTACGTTTTATCCCATTTATGGATGATGGTAAACAAGGCGACATCAGCCCCAAAAACTTCCCCAAATTTTTGTATAGGTCCATCAATAAAGAGTTCTGCATCATATGCACTTTCACGTTTCAGAATTTCCATGGAAAGGAAGGTCGGAATAACATAATAACCAGCTTCAGCAATGGGTATATTCAATGTTGCATGAAAAAACTCTTTGGCTTCGACAGCTGTACTGCGGTTGATAGGGGGCATAATGAGCACCGCAAGTGGCTTTTCAGCATACATTCCTTTATATGCATTTGCCTTAGTAATCCTTTCTGTTTTTTCCATGGTAGCACAACCTACAACGGTTACCGCAATGGTAATCAATACTATAAACTTCTTCATTCTTCTATCATTTTAAGGATTCTTTCGAGGAAAGCTTTTGACTCAGGATACAGTTCTATTTCTTTTTGAAACATCTTTTCAGCTTCTGTTACCTTATCTAATTGCAATAGA
Source organism: uncultured Paludibacter sp. (assembly GCA_964455235.1). Classification (GTDB taxonomy): domain Bacteria; phylum Bacteroidota; class Bacteroidia; order Bacteroidales; family Paludibacteraceae; genus Paludibacter. The sequence goes on along the minus strand of CAYVWK010000135.1, from coordinate 3,841 downwards.
ATTAAGCCATAATCTGCATATATCCCTGGAGGAACGGTATTTCTCGTCCCTTTTTGCTTAGCGATAATTTTATTGTAGGTTTTGATAAGCTGTGCTATAGAAGTTTCGTCGCTGTTATTCAAATAGTTATAGCTTGCAACATGATAATCTGACCAAGTGTACAGCTGTTGCTGCGTAGAGCATGCTGTGAAAAGCATGGTAGAGAGCAGGATGAAAGAGAATCTTCTCATGGTAGTACGATTTTTTTAGTTTCTTGTGCCGAAACAAAAATCTGCTGTTTAACAAGCACATTGTTATTATGAGAAACCGTAATCGTGTGTTTACCAGTCGGAATAGCATATACTTTTCCCTTTGTGCGTGTTACTTTGTCGTTGTAAACTTTCGCATTGAAACTCAAAGCATCATCAATTTGAACATCAACACCCCCAATATATTGAGATGGTGTTCCGATAATTTCAAGATAAGCCTCATTAGGCAGACCAGTAGAAGCAGTTTTAACAGTTGTGCAACCAACAAGCAACAATAAGCCTATGGATGCGATTATAAGTGTCTTTTTCATACGTTTAAATTTCAATAATATAATAGTTATTCAAATTGTCTTTATTTATTGCTCCTTCAACAAAGGAAATCATAGCAAACTCGTTATTAGGATTGTCGCCACCCAAATAATCAACTTTTACACGTCCGATTTTCTTACCTGGCAACTCCATCATCATACCAGTCTGAGGGTTTTTCACGCTCTTACCTTTTTCAACCACATCATACATATCTCCAAGTTTGATACCCTGACTTTTTCCTCCAGAAATGAAAATGCCATCCTCATCATAAGACAAGAAATACGATTTCCAAGGTCTATCCATACAATTATTGATGATATTTTCAACCAATTTTGAAATAGCAGCAGAGATGGCTTTATCACTTAGAGTAGCATCGTAATCAGTCCTTTCGCCATAGCCCAAAACTGTTTTATTCGTAGTTTCAGCTTCCCCTTTAGCCTCTTCAGAATAGATAATCTGACCAGTATAAACATCTATAAGTCGCACACTTACGCCCGCTTGCACCACCTGCGTTTTCGTTCTTGAAAAAGCATTCACATCACCTATATTTTTCCTTCCAAACTCAGTAACAGAGCCAACGATGATATAATCAGCACCTACTTGTTGAAATCCTTCGGAACCAGCAATATTCATCTCTTCCACAATTTTATCCATATCCTGTCTTTCCAACAAAATAAACTTGTCGGAAGCAGCCAATTTAGTTGACAAAATATCTACAGCCTGCTTCCCGATTGGGTCGTGGTCTTTATTGTAAAAGATACCTTTAGCATACTCAGTTTCATTAGAAAATCGCGCAATAGCCACTTTCCTTTTCAAACCTTGCTCTTCCTGTTTAACTTCTTGAATTTGGGGTTGCGTTTGAACAACCTGTTTTTGCGTAGTACAGCCGCTTCCTATCAACAAGACGAAAGCAGCAAAAAACATCATTTGTTTCATACAATTAAATTTATGTGGGGGATAATTTTATTTGGGAGATAATATTAATGATTCTATGTGTGTTGTTGTTATCCTAAAAAACAGCACAAAGTTACGAAATTGTTTTGGAGAAATAACGAACAATACCACTTTAAAAGCTCTCTTTACGAAGATATTATTTTGCCACGAACCCCCACCACCCGCTCATACACTTCCTCGATAGTTAACCGACTCTCGTCTGTTTCAATCAGCATGCGGTCGGTAGGGCAGAGGCGCACAGATTCGGGGTTGAATTTTTCGCCAAAAGAGAGGTGAAAGCCTGCTTGGAGGAGCTGCTGGGCTAATTGGGGTTTGCCTCTAAAACCGTGTACTATCCAGTCTTGAATAGGGTTCAGTTTTTTTCGTAGCTCTATCAATTCGTTAAAATAGCCTACGCAATGTATGATTAAAGGTTTCAAAAGTTCTTCGGATAATTGGATGTGGTACAAAAATAATTGTGCCTGATGTTCGTAATCCGCTGCGATATTTTTATCTAAACCACATTCGCCTACTGCCACTACATCCTTATCTAATAGGGTGTTATAGAGTTTTTCTAACCAGTTTTTATCGACTTTCTCCACATCCCAAGGATGAATGCCTGCTGAATAATGCAGGTTTTCTTGGCGCACAAACTCAAAATCATGCCCATCTATCCGAATATTATAGATGGCGCGCTGACCAACAGGTGGAAAATGATGAGTATGTATATCTGTAAGCATGACTTTTTATTTGGGTTTCAAAGATATAGAAATTTCTTATCTTTGTGGCGCATTTTTATCAATTTAAAGCTTAGAAACAGTAGATTATCAATCATTAAAATATGAGTACAGAATTATTATTCAGTGATTTGCCTTATAAAGTTGCGGATATTTCTCTTGCTGATTTCGGTCGAAAGGAAATCGAGTTGGCAGAAAAAGAAATGCCTGGTTTAATGGCTTTGCGTGAAAAATATGGTAAGGTAAAGCCGCTGAAAGATGCTCGTATCATGGGCTCGTTGCATATGACAATTCAAACGGCTGTGCTCATCGAGACCTTGGTGGAGTTGGGTGCAGAGGTGCGCTGGTGCAGTTGCAATATCTATTCTACGCAAGACCATGCTGCGGCGGCGATTGCAGCGGCTGGTGTACCCGTTTTTGCATGGAAAGGGGAGACTTTAGAGGAATATTGGTGGTGCACTTTGCAGGCTCTTACGTTTGAAAATGGACAAGGTCCGACCTTGATTGTGGATGATGGAGGCGATGCAACGATGATGGTGCATGTGGGTGTTTTGGCTGAGAAGGATGCAGCTGTTTTGGATAAAGAAGCAGGTGGTGAAGATGAGCGCGAGTTATATGCTATTCTGAAAAAAGTGTTGCAAGAGAAAAACGGTCATTGGTCGGCAGTTGCACCTGAAATTCGTGGGGTTTCTGAGGAGACAACAACGGGTGTTTTGCGCTTGTACCAAATGATGCAGGATGGTCGCTTGCTCTTCCCTGCTTTCAACGTAAATGATTCTGTGACCAAGTCGAAGTTTGATAATCTTTACGGTTGCCGCGAGTCTTTAGCGGATGGTATCAAACGCGCTACCGATATTATGCTGGCAGGAAAGGTGGTGGTGGTTTGTGGTTATGGTGATGTGGGCAAAGGTTCGGCTAAGTCGATGCGCGCTTATGGAGCAAGGGTTATCGTTACCGAAATTGATCCGATTTGTGCCCTGCAAGCTGCTATGGAAGGTTTTGAGGTGCGTACAGTCGAGGATTCTTTAGCTGAAGGTAATATTTTCGTTACCACAACTGGAAATAAGGATGTTATCCGCATCGAACATATGGCTAAAATGAAAGATGGAGCTATCGTTTGCAATATCGGTCATTTTGATAATGAAATTCAAGTTGATAAGTTGAAAAACTATCCTGGCATTGAAAAAATCAATATCAAACCACAGGTTGATAAATATATTTTCCCTGAAGGGAATAGCATTTTACTTTTGGCTGATGGTCGCTTGGTGAATTTAGGTTGTGCCACAGGTCACCCTTCTTTTGTGATGAGTAATTCCTTTACAAATCAGACTTTAGCACAAATTGAATTGCATACGAAAGATTACGAAATTGACGTATATCGCTTGCCCAAACATTTGGATGAGGAAGTCGCACGCTTGCATTTGGAACAGCTCGGTGTTAAACTCACCAAACTGACACCCGAACAAGCCGACTATATAGGAGTTGATGTAGATGGGCCGTATAAGGCGGAGCATTATAGGTATTGATGATGTGCCGATGTGACTAATATGCCAATGAGAATAATTAATATAGAATTGATTATCATTATTGTTACATTATTCCACTTAATCACAT
>CAYVWK010000134.1:3265-5951 GCA_964455235.1 uncultured Paludibacter sp. | reverse complement strand
AACTTCGGACCAGGAATGAGTATGGGACATACGGTTGCTGCTAAGGCTGTTCAAGGTGTGAAAAATGCTTTGTCTATTACTGTTCCTAAAGGTTCTGGTGTACATCAACGAAAAGTTTATGTTGAAATTGAAGATGGTTTTACCTATGGCGAAGTTGAAAAATCAATTAAACAAGATGCTTACTTCGCAAAAGATGAAACGCATGTCATCTCTGTAGATGATGTTGACAGCCTGATCAATAGCAATCATGCTGCTCATATTACACGGGATGGTGTTTCGGGCATTACACCTCATCAGCAAATGGAATTTAAGATGACTATCAACAATCCAGCTCTGACTGCCCAATTGATGGTTTCGGCGGCTCGTGCGACTACCAAACTTCAACCTGGTGCTTATACTTTAATTGAGGTGCCTGTTATTGATATGTTGGGTGGTGATAGGGAGGAAGTTATCAAACGCTTGGTGTAAAGGTCTCGCGCACTGCTCTCCTAAAATAATACCAAGCGGTTGAAAGCATCACCACGCCACTGATAATGGATGCGTAGGCTGCTCCCATCAATCCTAAATAGTAAATCATAATTGGATAGCTTATCAGATTGATTCCTAAAGAGATAAGCGAAATGTAGGCATCGTATTTTATCTTCCCCAAACCAAAAAGTGCAGCACCTTTCAGGTGCATCACGTGCATCAATGACCAGCCTACTGCTAAATAGGGTAGATAATTCATAGAAGTAGCATATTTTCCTTTGAAAACCCAATCTATCAGCGGTGGAACTATCAATAAAAAAGCAGCTAAAATAGCCAATACTGCTATGTACATCATGCGATTGTAACGCTTGAAAATCTTCATAAACTCCTCTTTATCAGACTTAAAAGCTGAAAAATACGGACGCGTAATCTGCTGTACCGAATAGGGGAAAATGGTCAATGCCACGCACATGGTCAGCGCAAAACTATAATATCCAATTTCACGCATATCATCAATTAAAAAAGAAATGACCACCATATCAATAAAAAAAGTAATGGAAAGTGCTACATTGGAAATGGTAGAATCTTTTGCATAGGGGATATGATCGCGTAATTGCTGTTTATTAAAGGCTTTTCTATTGATTGTAGTATCTTTCCTGATGATAAAGAAAATTGCTATTATCATCACCACAAGACTCAGATTATAAGCAATATAGTAGCCATAAATACCCCATAACCAAGTCAGTGCAATAATAGCTAAAATGGATAGGGATTTATTGATTATGGATAGTTTGGAAAATAGCTTAATCTTCTTTTTTGCCTGAAAAAAAGACATAAAAAGGGAGAAAAAAGAGTTGGTTATTAACGGTAACATCCCCAATGGAACAAGGAATATCACAATATTATCAGTAGAGAAAAAGTGTAGGGCATTTAGTATTAAAACTACCAAATATACTAATAATGAGGATATTAAAGTAAAGAAAACAGCTGAACTTAGGTAATTAGAGATTTCCTCTTTGGTGCGGTTTTCAGAGCAGATTTTCAGGGTGGAATTGTTGAATCCCATGCCTGCTAAAAAGCTAAAAATCGAGAGATAGGTCTGGATAATTTTGATGCGTCCTAAATCATCTGGAGCTAAAATTCCTGCTACAAACAACTGCGAGGCAAAAGCGAAAATCTGAATAAATAGATTCGCCGACATCAGGTGAAAAAAGCCTTTGTTGCGTATATTGATGAGGAATTGTTTGATGGCGTTTTTACTCACAGCATTATCTTGATAATCTACCTATTAAAAACGTTGGACGTAGGCGTTTTATTACATAGTAGGGCTGATGTTTTGCCCTGAAACTTTTATAAAATCTTGCTATACCTTCAACAGCCGAACCTTCAAAATCTAAAAATTTTGCTTTTTCTGCATATCTTTCTATCAGATAATCAATAAGATAGAACATCGCCGATTTATTCATCCCTTCCTCACTAGAAAAGGGTATGAGGTAGGTAAGTCGTCCCTGAAAATATGCGATACAAGCCCAAGCAATAGCCTCTTTTTGCTCATTTTCAACTGCGAACAACTGAAATGCCTGATGCTCAATCCCTGCTGTTATCAATCTTCTCATGATTTCTACAGTATAAGCCTGAAAATTTCTTTCCGTAGCTTGGTATGCATCTAAAAAATCTTCAATATCTTGATTTTCTCTAATATTTAGTTTGAAATCAGAGGCTTTTTTGAGGTTACGTGCAGTATTTTTAGAATACCCCTTACGAATAAGTTCGTAATCAGTCTGCAAATCAAGCATATAGTTGGGTCTCACGGCTGATTTCATACCAGCTGGCTGCACTGCTAATGCCAATTCATAACTCATGGCTGGAAGTTTTTTGACAAACAGTCGCATGATGTCTGCTGTGACCTCTTCAGCACTGAAAACCATTAACTGCTGCACCATTTCGGGCTGCACAATATACCGCAAACCGAACTTCGACTTCACGGGAATAGGCATCACAAAGCGGTAATCATCAGCGACTAAAGCCTCCCAATTTGGTGCCACGGCATCTAAATACCACGACATACCATAAACCAATGAGCTAGCTGCGTGGGCAACTACCTCATCCCATTTTTGTTTGTCAATTTGTGTATGTGTAAGATGCTGGATTTTCATCAATTTCAGTATATCAATCGAAAAGCGAAGCAAAGATACTATAAATGTGCTGATATGCCAAT
>CAYVWK010000134.1:0-3165 GCA_964455235.1 uncultured Paludibacter sp. | reverse complement strand
CATCGGCACATTAAAAAAACTCCTCCTTTCAGTTTCGTATCTAAAAAGAAAATTGTAATTTTGAGCGATTTTTTTAATCATCGATTTTTAAAGATTTATGGCAAAAGAAGTGACAAATCAATCGGGTTTGGCGTATAACGCATTGACTTGCGGTAGCCAAATCATGGGTAATATAGTTTCTGAAAAGGATTTTCGTATAGATGGAGAAGTGGTGGGTGATTTAAATTGCAAAGGCAAGGTAATTATTGGACCTACAGGTGTTTTAAGAGGTAATATTCAGTGTGAAAATGCGGAAATTATCGGACGTGTGAAAGGTAATTTGCAAGTTAACGACACCATAACATTACGTGCTTCGGCAAATATAGTGGGGGATATTTCTACTAAAGTAATGGTGGTAGAGCCTTCGGCTGTGTTTAACGGAAGCTGCTCCATGAAGGAAATAAAATCAGATAGTTCTGCTAAAACTGAATAAGCGTTGTTCTTCAACGCTTTTATTTTTATTTAAATGATACAATATAAAGCTTTTGTGGTTGAAGAGTCGGAAGGGAAATACCTTTCTTCCATTCAAACTCTCAATACCGCTAATCTCCCAGAAGGAGATGTTTTGGTGCGTGTGCACTATTCTTCCCTTAATTATAAGGACGCACTTTCAGCAATTGGCAATAAAGGGGTTACGAAGAATTATCCTCATACGCCAGGTATAGATGCTGCTGGGGTGGTTGTAGAATCAAATTCTCCTTTGTTTAAGCCTGATGATCAGGTGATTGTAACGGGCTATGACCTCGGTATGAATACACCTGGTGGATATGGTGAGTATCTCCGTGTACCTGCCGAATGGGTGGTGAAATTACCTGCTGACTTGACTTTAAAGGAGTCTATGATCATTGGTACAGCTGGTTTTACAGCTGGGATTTCAGTGCTTAGATTGTCTGAAGTGATTCAACCTGCAGATGGAAGTATTTTAGTGAGCGGTGCTACTGGTGGCGTTGGTTCTATGGCTATTTCTATCTTGGCCAAATTGGGTTATCATGTGATTGCGATTACGGGTAAGGCTGATGAAACCGATTTCCTAAAGGAATGTGGTGCTGCTGAAGTGATTTTAAGGGATGATTTTATGCAAGGTGATGAAAAGGCGCTTTTTCCTGGTATATATGCTGGTGCTATTGATACGGTAGGTGGAGATATTTTGGCAAGGATGATTAAATCACTGAAACCTAATGGTATAGCGACTACTTGTGGGAGTGTTTCTTCTACTAATTTACCCTTGAATGTATTTCCTTTTATTTTGAGAGCTGTTAGATTAATAGGGATTTCAGCTCAAAATTATCCAACTAATGAACGTCCTACATTGTGGAATTTATTGGCAACTGATTTCAAAACTGATAATCTTTTAAAGGTGTATAGAGAGATTGGTTTAGAGGATTTAGCGACTTCAATTGAATTGATTTTACAAGGAAAATTGAAGGGTAGAACGCTTATCAAACAGGAATATTAATTTCAATAGAAAGAAAATAGATAAAAAATGAGTGGAATAGCGATGGTGAGGTTGTTGAAGCCTCTCGACTATTATCAACAAAAATACGGTGCTTGGCACTATGGTTTGCAGAAAATGTATCTTTTAATGGAGAAACAGCATAACCGTGGTCAGGAGGGCGCTGGCATTGCTGGTGTAAGAATGGATGCTAAGCCTGGCGAGGAGTATATTTGGCGTGAGAGGGTGACTGGAAAAAATGCAATTCAGGAGATTTTTATGAAAATCAACGATAAGGTTGATGGAGTGGATGCTGAACTACTAAATGATATTGAGACTGTTAAGGGTAATTTTCCTTTTGTTGCTGATATGTATCTGGGGTATTTGCGCTATAGTCCGTCTAAACAAAATGGATCGGGTATTATGCAGATTCATCCGCTTTTGAGACGACATAATTGGAAAAATCGCACGCTTGTATTAGCAGGTGATTTTAGTCTGACCAATGTGGATGAACTATTTGATTATCTGACACTTAAAGGTCAACATCCACGTGATGTCGCTGATACTTTTCTCTTGCTTGAACAGATGGGGTTTCATCTTGATAAAGAGATCCAAGCGTCTTATGACCTTATCAAACAACGTTATTCTAATGATGTTACGATTACTCAAAAAATTGAAGAGCAACTCAATTTGGGTAATATCATCCGCAAAAGTGAATCTATGTGGGATGGAGGATATGTGATCGCGGGTATGTTGGGTCATGGTGATTCTTTTGTCTTTAGAGATGCAAAAGGTATTCGTTCTTGTTTCTATTATGCTGATGATGAGATAGTTGTAGTTGCTTCGGAGCGACCAGTAATTCAGACTTCTATGAATGTAAAAGAAGTGGATGTGCATGAATTAGAGCCTGGTACAGCCATGATTATCAAAAAAGATGGTACCATAAAATTTGAAACTATCAGAGAAAAAGAAACTGATTTGAAGAAATGCTCTTTTGAAAGAATATATTTTTCTCGTGGTAGTGATTATGATATCTATAAAGAAAGAAAGAAACTAGGGGAGTCCTTAGCTGATCGTATCATGCAACGCATTGATAATGATGTGGATAATTCCGTTTTTACTTTTATTCCAAATACGGCTGAGGTTGCTTTTTATGGGATGGTTGATGGTATTAAGGAAAAGACTCATAAGACACCTCGCACTGAAAAAGTGTTGATAAAGGATATTAAATTGCGCACTTTTATCTCTCAAAATAAAGAAAGGGATGAATTGGCAACGCACGTATATGATATTACATACGGCTCTATTCGTCGTGGAAAATTGGATAATTTGATTGCTATCGATGATTCGATTGTTCGTGGTACAACTCTGAAACAGAGTTTGTTAAAGATTATGGGGCGACTCGAACCTCGTAAAATTGTGATAGTTTCATCTTGTCCCCAAATCCGTTATCCTGATTATTATGGGATTGATATGATGAAAATGTCGGAGTTTATTGCCTTTAAAGCGACTATCGAATTATTGAAAGAAACTGGTAATCAGGCTATTATTGATGAAGTATATCGAAAATGTAAGGCGCAAGAGCATCTTCCTAAGGAACAAATAGTGAATTACGTAACTGAGATTTATGCTCCTTTCAAGCAAGAAGAAATATCAGCACAAATAGCTAAGATGCTGACTCCCAAAGAAGTTGA
>CAYVWK010000133.1:0-5978 GCA_964455235.1 uncultured Paludibacter sp. | reverse complement strand
TCTTTAGCACTATCATTATCAGCAACTGCTGTATAAAAAGCGTATTCATAATCTGTCAAACCCATAGCTTCCGCTTCTTTATCCATTTCAACTATATCTTTACTTAAATGGATGAGTTCGTCTATCACCTCAGCAGCTGTAAGTATTTTATTATGATATTTTTTGATGGAGTTTTCTAACATCTCCATGAGACTTTTACTTTTCACTAAGTTTTTCTTTGCTCGTGATTTGATTTCATCATTTAAAAGCTTTTTCAAGACCTCTAAGGCGATGTTTTTATGCTCCATGCCTTTCAATTCTAAAAGAAAATCTTCTGAAAGTATGGATATATCAGGCTTTTTGATGCCTGCTGCATCAAATACATCTATTACCTTTTCGGACACTAAAGCCTTGTCAATTACCTGACGAATGCTTGTTTCGATTTCTTCATCACTATGTCCTCTGCCTGTACTATCAAACTTGACTAAACGTGCTTTTACAGCCTGAAAGAATGAAACTTCTTCTTTTACATCCATTGCTTGGTCGTGAGGAATGGCAATAGCAAAGGCTTGTGAAAGTGCTGTCACTTCATTGATATAGCGTTTTTTGCCATCATTTAAAGATAGGATATGCTCTTCTGCAGATAGAATAATGGAAAGTTTTTTAGAAGTGTCAGCATCAAAATAATCTTCATAATTGAATTCATAAAACATTTGAGATACTACTTCTAATTTTTCTAACATCAAAGTTACAGCTTGTTCTTGTAAGATGGTAGGATCGCCTTTTCCTCCTGCATCAGAATAAAAAGAAAGAGCCTTTTTTAAATCGGAAGCTATGCCTAAATAATCAACTATCAAACCTCCTGGTTTATCTTTATAAACCCTGTTAACACGGGCGATTGCCTGCATCAAATTATGTCCTTGCATGGGTTTGTCGATATATAAAGTGTGCAAACAAGGCACATCAAAGCCCGTCAGCCACATATCTCGCACTATCACCAATTGCAGTTCATCCTCCACATTTTTCATCCTATCAGCCAATGTACGCCTTTGCTCTTTGGTTGTGTGATGTTTAGAAATTCCTGCTCCATCAGAGGAAGCGGAAGTCATGACTACCTTTATTTTTCCTTTTGATAAATCCTCAGAATGCCATTCAGGTTTTAAGGCAATGATGGCAGCGTATAATTCAGCAGCAATACGCCTACTCATTGCAACTATCATGGCTTTGCCCTCAAAGACTTCTTGTCGTAATTCAAAATGATAAATGATATCTTGGGCTATCTGATTGATACGGTTTTTACTTCCAACTAAAGCTTCTAATTGAGTCCATTTTGCTTTGGCTTTTAATTGAGAGGTATTGATTACATCATCTTGACCTAAATCATCATCTAACTCTTTGACCAAAGCTTTTCCTTCTTCGCTTAAATTTACTTTTGCAAGGCGACTTTCATAATAGATACGCACTGTAGAGCCATCTTCTACAGCTTGTGCAATATCATAAATATCTACATAATTTCCGAAAACGGCTGGTGTATTAACATCCGTGCTTTCTATGGGCGTTCCAGTAAATCCCAAATAGGTAGCATGAGGTAGGGCATCGCGCATATACTTAGCAAAACCATATACGATTTTCTTACCTATCACATCACCTGCATCATCCTTGTCATCAATGGTTTTAGCTTTGAAACCGTATTGAGTTCGGTGTGCTTCATCGGCTATAACCACGATGTTTTCACGATCAGACAGCAATTCATACACATTGCCTTCTTCTGGTTGAAACTTTTGTATGGTAGAAAATACTACTCCTCCCGATGCCACTTTGAGCAATTCCCTCAGATGATTTCTATCAGCAGCTTGCACAGGTTCTTGTCGCAACAACTGCTTAGAAGCAGCAAAAGTATCAAACAATTGATCATCTAAATCATTTCTGTCTGTAATAACTAAAATAGTAGGATTGTTGAGTGCCAATACAATTTTCCCTGTATAAAAAACCATGGATAGCGATTTTCCACTACCTTGTGTATGCCATACTACACCTGCTTTTCTATCGCCTACGGGTTGTTTTTTGACACCGGGTAAACCATAGCTTTCAGGGGATGCTTTTACTGATAAACCTTCAGTTTCTTCCGTGTAGCCTGTTGCACGTAAAGTGGATTCTACAGCACGATTTACAGCATAATATTGATGATAAGCAGCTAATTTTTTTACAGTACTGATGGTAGTTATTTCTTGTTTTTTTGTAGATGAGGTTTGAGCTGTATCAACAATCGTTTTCTCAAACACAATAAAATGACGAATCAAATCTAAGAGCGTTTCTTTATTCAGCATGCCCTGTATCAGCGTTTCCAATTCACTTATCAGATGCGATGCTTCCTGTTTTCCATCGGAAGTCCGCCATGCCATATACCTACTAAAACCTGCCGAAATAGATCCAGCTTTAGCTTCCAATCCATCAGAAATAATCACAAAACCATTATAAGTGAACAGGGTAGGGATAGTTGCTTTATAAGTTTCAATTTGTTTGAAAGCAGAGCGCACAGTTGTATTCTCATCAGCTGCATTCTTCAATTCCATCACGACCAACGGAATACCATTGACAAATAGAATAATATCAGGACGTTTATTTACATTATTCTCAAGAATCGTAAACTGATTAGCGACAACAAAATCATTATTAAGAGGATTTTCAAAATCAATCAACCACACTCTATCGCCTCTATCGTAGCCACTCACACGTTTTGTAACAGGAATACCCTCCGTCAGCAAGCGATGAAACTCTTCGTTATTATTCAATAAATCCGTAGATGAAATACGCTGAACAGCTTTAAGCGCATCCTTCTGCGCCTCTAAAGGCATATCAGGATTGATGCGTGCAATAGCATTTTTCAGCCTCTTAGTCAGCAACACCTCCTCATACGAATCCCTTTCAGGATAATCCCCATCAGGTGCAATCTCTGGTGCATAGATATAGCGATAACCTAAGTCTTCAAGTAACTCAATAGCGAATGTTTCTATGGTGTGTTCGGTGATGCGGGTCATACATTAAAAATATTTCAGAAATAGCTTTAAACCCTGCAAATTTAGTATAATTTCTGAATATTATTTAATTATACTGATAGGAAAGTTAGTTTCGATTCATTAATTCCTTATTTAAGCAACTCCAAAGCAAATTCATCAGCTTCTTTTTCTTTTTCATGATTGATGTCGCTATATTCAACATTTTCTAAAAAAACTTCCTTTTTTCCATGTAGAACTATATGACCAACTTCATGAAAAAATGTAAACCAAAATTGTTTATTTTCAGTATTTTGTTCTGTTAGTTGAATAATGGGGTGTTCATTAATCCAGCGTGTTGCTCCGCTAATAGAAGTTTCTTTAACAGCAGGTGTATAAATAATTTTCACACCACATTCCAAACATAAATCTTGAAGTTTTTTAAAGGTTTCATCGTTGGACTGTGCTATTAATTTTTTAATTTCAGACAGATAGGAGTGAAATTTCCCTTTATCGTAGGGTTCAGAATTGATTGTTGAAGCTTGTATTTCACCTTGACGTATCCAAGCTGATAAGGCATAAGGGTTGGAGCTTTGCTGCAATGAAATTCTAAATCTGACTTTTAATTGTTGATTATAAAAGTATTCTTCCCATGCTTCATGGTTACTGATCCTGAAATAGTTGAATAAAGCTATGACTCTTTCTTGGATGTTTTTTGTAGGTTGAATCCAGCCTAATTCTACCATTTCTTGATAAGGAAATTTTTTTGCCCAACTTATTGCATCTTCTATCACTATCTTCCTTTTTCCTCGAGCTATGTATTCGTCGTATTCGTACTGCCGTTTCAGCCAAAATCTCGCAGGAATTTGAAGTACATTTTCAAACAATACAGCCATATCTGGAGTGATAGAACTTTCCCCTCTCAAAATAGCAGATATTGTTTTTTCTGGTTTACCACTTCTAACCGCAAATTCTTTGGGACCCATGTTCATTTCCTCTAATTTCTCAGCTAAAGTTTCGCCAGGATGAAAGGCTATATCTAAAATAAATTCATTCATGATTTGTTTCATAACTCATATTTTTAGTGATAATCAGTAATTTCAATTATTTCTACACTTAGAATTTTAATCCACATATACCCTCCATCTTCATTAAGAGGTATGGGATTTTCAAGAGGTTCAAATATTAATCTGTAAGGATGTTCTAAATCACAAGCCCATTGACCTTTTCTGTCTGCTTTTAATTCGTGATATCTTCCAGGCAGATTTCTAACATCCTCTAATGTTGATGCATCACGTAAATCTGTAAGGCGTTTCCATAATTTTTTAGCGCAATTATCTCCATATTCTTTGATACAAAGTTTAGGATTATTGGCAATTTTTCGTAGTTTATTAGTTCTAAATGTAATTTTCATTGCAAAGGTAAGTAATTTATTTATATTTCAAACAACAGATAGTGTTAATTGTTTTAATTCTGTAAGTAACTGAGAATTAAATTTAGATATACACATTATATTAAACAAACAAAGTAAACTTTTAGTACATATTTTTACTAAAATATTATTTGGGATTAATTAGGAAAGTTCCTCCACAAACACCAACTCCTCAAACTCAACTTTAACTTTAAGATTGTTTAAACTATAACTACTATACAGATTTGTATTTTCTCTTTGAATTTGGGAAACTAAAATGGATGGATGTTTCCTAAGTTGCTTGCTGAGTTGTGTTATTACTTGCTTGTTGAAAGTAGTGTGTTTAAACACAATTTCTCTTTCGACTTCATTCAAAAGCATGTTTGTTGCGAACTCATCGGCTTGGTTTTCTTTTTCTTTATCTTGCACAATTTCATCTATACCGGTTAAAAATATATCGGATTTGTTATGGTATCTGATATGTCCTAATTCATGAAAAAATGAGAACCAAAAAGCATTGTAATCTTTTTGTCTATCTGATAACTGAATTAGTGGAACAGATTTATTTTTAATCCATCTTGTAGCACCATAAATCGGAGCTTTCGGTATGCATGGTGTATAAACTAAAGCTACACCAAAAGAAGCACATGTGTTTTGAAGTTGCTCTAACCAATTTGTTTCATGTTGATAACATATTTCTTGTATTCTCGGTAAACTTGAAGTTACTTTTTTCTTATCATACACATCTAATTGAATATCTTCAGCAAGCACTTCACCTAACCTCAGCCATGTTGAAATTGCTTTTGAATTTGTTGTGTGTCGAAGGTCAATTTTAAAAAGAGCAAATGCCTCACTTTCATATATACTACTCCATTCCTCTGGTGAAGCTATCCTGAAAAACTTTAATAAAGCATCTACCAATTTACTAGTATCATTAGTGAATGGTAATACTCTCATTTTCTTTAGTTGTTGTAAAGGGAAACCTTTTATCCAATCATTACATTGTTCTAAGAAAGTTAGTTGTTCAATTTCTAAAAGCTCCTGTTGGTATATGTTTTCTAAGTTGAGCCAAAATTTAGCATCTATACCTAAGACATATTCTAATTTTTTAGCCGTTTCGGCAGTCAAAGGAGCTTTCCCTTTTATTAATTCATTTAGTTTTGAGACAGAGCGTCCCATTCTCACAGCTAATTCAGCCTGAGACATTCCAATAGCATCAATATGTTCCTGAATAGTATCTCCAGGACAGGTGAGCAATTCCTTTTTTAAAGAAAGTGTTGTTGTAATCATAATGTTTTCCTAATGAGGATCTTCTACGGATGTAATAGTAATGATAGTAACTTCTTTTATGTTGATACCTCCATCTTCTAAAATTGGTATGGGATCATTTTCACCCGCACCTCCCCATTCATCAATTTCGGCAATAATGTATCGCGTAATTGCGTGAGGGTGCGGATTTGGGATTGGTTTTGTTTGATTTGGTGAGATATAGGTTTTGTTGTTTCCTTATATTTTTCAACTAAATTAATTGGAAATTTTGGAAAATCAATTGATCGAAGACTTCCTTGATTAATTTTAGGTTGCACAGCTCCCGT
>CAYVWK010000132.1:0-6017 GCA_964455235.1 uncultured Paludibacter sp. | reverse complement strand
GTAATGTTGAGAATGGCAAACAAAATCTTACCCTTAGCACAATGGAAAAGGTCGCTAAAGCGCTGGGAGTTGATATTGATATACTTTTAAAATAAACATTATGACAAACATACTTCAAGCATTAAAAAATCTTACAGAAAATCCGATTACGGATATTTCTGCACGCTATCAAGCAAATGGAAGGAATCGCGCCAACAATATGGGCGAAGCCCTAGAAGCATATGTAAAAGATTTGTTTTGTAACACTTTTAATATTCAAGACGAAACGGAGAAAAACAGAGTTTGTAGCGAACAATTTTCATATATTGGAAACCAAAACAATCCACCAGACTTAATGATTGCCAATGGAGATGCCATAGAGGTTAAGAAAATTGAGAGTGTCGGTTCACAAATCGCACTAAATAGCTCTTACCCCAAAGACAAGTTGTATTCAGATAGTCCTATGATTACGCAAGATTGTCGGGAGTGTGAAAATTGGAGAGAAAAGGACATCATCTATATCGTTGGTGCAATGCAACAAGATAAATTAAAAGCATTGTGGTTTGTATATGGTGATTGTTACGCGGCAAGCAAAGATATTTACGAGCGTATCAAAAGCAAAATTTCAGAAGGAGTTAATAGCTTACCTGATGTTGAGTTTTCAGAAACTAAAGAATTGGGGCGAGTAAATAAAGTTGATCCTTTGGGAATTACATACCTGCGTATTCGTGGTATGTGGGGTATTGATAATCCATTGCATGTTTTCGATTACATCACAAATATTGAAAGAGATAGTAAATTGACCATTAACGCAATAATGCTCACAGAAAAATATAATTCCTTCCCTGAATCAGATAGACAAGCGATTGAAAATATTGCTTTGGAAAATTTTTCAATTAGCGATGTAGAAATTAAATCACCAAATAATCCAGCAAGGTTATTAAGCGCAAAACTCATTAAGTTTATAAATTAGTTATGAAATTAGTATCTTTATTTACAGGCGCAGGAGGACTTGATCTCGGCTTTGAGAAAGCTGGCTTTAGTGTCGTTTGGGCTAACGAATATGATAAAGCAATTTGGGAAACATTTGAGCATAATTTTCCTCATACAAAATTAGACAAAAGAAGTATTACAGAAGTTCAATCGCACGAAGTGCCTGACGCGGATGGATTTATTGGTGGACCGCCTTGTCAAAGCTGGAGTGAAGCAGGTGCAGGACGTGGAATTAATGACAAACGCGGGCAACTTTTTCACGACTATATTCGCCTACTGAAAGACAAACAGCCCAAATTTTTTCTAGCTGAGAATGTTTCGGGCATTCTTCACCCAAAACACTCAGAGGCGTTTGCGAATATTATTAAAGAATTTGAAAATGCAGGTTATGTTGTATCTCAAAAATTACTAAACGCAAATGATTATGATGTTCCACAAGATAGATTGCGCGTGATCATTATTGGATATCACAAAAAATTAAAGAAGAAATTTGAATTTCCTGAACCACAGGAATATAAACCAGTTCTGAAAGATGCAATTTACGATCTGCGTTTAGCAAAAGCTGCCAAGGATAAAAATAAAACAAACGGCGAAAGTTTGAAAATACCAAACCATGAATATATGAATGGCGGGTTTTCAACAATTTATATGTCTCGAAATCGCGTGCGAGCTTGGGACGAGCCGTCATTCACAATTCAAGCTGGTGGTCGTCATGCTCCAATTCATCCACAAGCTCCAAAAATGAAATTTATTGAACAGAACAAAAGAATTTTTGTGCCTGGTCACGAAGACAAATACCGACGATTGTCTGTTCGAGAATGTGCGAGGATACAAACATTCCCCGATGATTTTATTTTCAAATATACTGATGTTGCTGACGGATACAAAATGATTGGTAACGCCGTACCAGTCAATTTTGCAAAGCATATCGCTCAAAAAATTATGGCGGATTTATCATAAAATATGAAACCAGCAAATAAAAAACTAAAAGCAATTGATTTCTTCTGTTCTGGCGGAGGAATGAGTTTTGGTTTGCAACAAGCTGGAATAGACGTTATCGCAGGAATTGATTTTGATCCTGATTGCAAAGATACATATGAAGCGAATGTGAAAGGTGCAAAATATATTCTTGCTGATGTTGGGAAATTAAACGAAGAAGATTTAGCAAGAGAAATAGATATAAAAAAGAATGACAACAATCTAATTTTAGTTGGATGTAGCCCTTGTCAATATTGGACGATTATTCGAACAAATAAAAATAAGTCGCAAAAATCTAAAAACCTACTCCATGAATTTCATAGATTTGTGAAATATTACAACCCTGGGTATGTTGTCGTAGAAAATGTTCCAGGAATTTTAAATAAGCACAAAGAAAGTGGGCTAGATAAATTTGTAGAGGATCTAAAAAAGCAAGGATATACAGTTCACTACGAAGTAGTGAACTTAAATGAATATGGCATACCTGAAACGAGAAAAAGATTTTCTCTAATTGCTAATAGGGTTACTGATAAAGAAATATTTCCAAAACCTGATTATTCTTGCCCGACTGTTTCAGATTACATTGGAAAGAAAAATGGTTTCAAGACAATCTCAGCTGGACACAAGGACGATACTGATTTTTTGCATACCACTGCTGGCTTGAGTGATACAAACATGCAACGCCTCAAATTAACTCCAAAAAATGGCGGCACGCGTCATTCATGGGCAAATACAAATTTGCAAATCAACGCTTACAAAAAAAGTACTGGGAATATTTCTTTTAATGATACTTATGGACGGATGTCATGGGATAAACCAGCTCCAACAATAACTACAAAATTTTTCAGTATTTCAAATGGTAGGTTTGCTCATCCAGAAGAAAATCGAGCGATCTCTTTGCGTGAAGGGGCTACTCTGCAAACATTCCCAAAAAAGTATAAGTTCGTAGGAAATAGTATAGCTACGATTGCAAGAATGATCGGGAACGCGGTTCCCCCACTTTTTGCAGAACAAATCGGAAAAACCATAATCAAAAATCATCATGCCAAAAAATAATACACAAAAGTTGCAAATGAAATTTGCACCCAATACGATAGAGCACCTTGGTGTGAAGATGTATTCCACTCTACCGCCAGTTGTATCTGAACTTATAGCAAATTCTTACGATGCCGACGCTAAAGAAGTAAAGATTTTACTTAACGATTCTGGAGATAAAGAGATAGTAGTATCAGACGATGGACATGGAATGTCTTTTAATGAAATTAACGAAAGTTTTTTAACAATTGGTAGAAATAGGCGCGTTAAAAATTCAACAGATAAATCTCCAAACGGAAGAAAGGTTATAGGGAAAAAAGGTCTTGGGAAATTATCATTTTTCGGCATTGCTCACGAAATTGAGATTATTACAGTTAAGGATAATAAAAAGAATTCGTTTGTAATGGATTGGGACGCAATAATGCGTATGGAAAATGAGGAGGGTGGAATAGAAAACTATGAGCCAGAAATTTTAATATTGGACGAGGATACAGAGGAGGACAACGGAACAATAGTAACTTTACGAAAAATACAAAGGGTAAGCAATTTTGATGTTGAAGCATTAGCAGATAGTATTTCTAAGTATTTTATTTTGCCAGATGATTTTAAAATTAAATTATCTCACAATAATAATGAATGGATAGAAATTGATAATACTAGGCGCTATGCTTCAACACCTGCGGAGGTTGAGTGGACTGTACCTAAAGATGTGGAGTTTGGGGACGATTGTGAACATTCTAAAAATATCACAGGACACCTTCTTGCTACCGAAAAACCAATTTCTCCCAACACAAACATGCGAGGAGTCACCCTTTTTTCAAGAAAGAAATTAGTAAATCTTCCAGAGTATTTTTCTGATAGTACATCAAGTCACTTTTTCAACTACCTAACTGGCTGGCTTGAAGTAGATTTTATAGATGATTTAGACGAGGATGTTATTGGTACGAATCGACAAACATTAAATTGGGATCATCCAGAGATGCAGAAGTTAAGGTTGTGTTTGCAAAATCTTCTTAAGTGGATAGAGAGGGATTGGCGTGTGAAGAGAAAAAGTATTCGAGAAGCTAAGTTGGACGATGAATTAAGAAAGGTTGGTATTACTATAGGTGAATGGCAAGAACATGTTCCAGAAAAAATTAAAACTGACCTGATACCAGTGCTAGAAAAAATAGTTGGCGATTCAGAGTTATCAAATGAAGAAATAACTGGTGCTGTAAAACATTTAAAAAATGTTTTACCTCCATATACTTATTATCACTATCAAAATCTCCATTCAACTTTAAGTAATGAGGTTTTTGATTACTATAAAAATCAGGATTATTATGGTGCGGTTTTTGAAGGTGTAAAAAGATATATACAAGAAGTAAAAACAAAAACTGGATCACCCCTTACAGATAGGAATTTGCTTGAAAATATATTTCAAATTAGCAATCCAACATGGTCAGTAACAAAAAAATTTCAGAGACCAGATGGTCGTGATTTTCACGATGATACTACAAAAAACATAACGGAAGGTCATCAGAAATTAGTAATAGCCATGTGGCAAGCTTTTAGGGACCCTATGTCTCATGATCCAGTTAAAGATTTGCGAGATTCTGGTTTATATACAGAACAAGATTGTCTTGATGCTTTGGGTTTATTGTCGCATCTTTTCAGGCGTCTTGATAATACAGAACCCGTTTAATTTTTATGGGTGAAGTATCTGTAGTTAATAATTATGAAGCAATCTGAAAATTTTGGAGATAAGAGACAAACGGGATCTTGTATTTATTGTGGAGCAGGAATTGAAACAAGGGAGCATGCCCCGCCCAAGGTTTTACTTGATGAACCGTACCCAGAAAATTTACCGATAGTACGAGCATGCGCGGTTTGCAATCAGGGGTATTCTCTAGATGAGGAATATTTTGCTTGTTTGATTGAGTGCGCTAAGGTGGGAAGCACAGACTTAAAGGTAGTTGAGCGTGAAAAAATCCGAGCAATCTTGTCTAGAAAAAAAGCTCTGCTAAATAAGATAGAAAAAGCCATAACGGAAACATCTAATGGACAAAGAGCTTTTACGCTTGAACCAAAGCGTTTTAAGAAAGTCTTGTTGAAAATTGCTCAGGGTCACGCTCTTTATGAACAAAATGAGCCGAAAAGAGAGAATGATATTACTAGCTTTGCTTTCGGTACGATAGAAATGTTGTCGGATGAATCAAGAGAAATCTTTGAAGCAGTCCCATATGCAGATAAGGCACCCGAAGTAGGTAGTCGTGCAATGCAAAACATTCTAATGTCTAGAGATTTTATCGGAATGCCCTGGGTTGTAGTGCAAGAAAATAGATATCGGTACTTAACTTTTAATGAGGGAGTGCGCATGGTTTTCAGTGAATATGTTTGGTGTGAAATTATTTGGTAAGGGAGTTCCGCTTGCGCGCGCACGGGAGGGTTTGGGCAAGCGCATATAGATTTGCTTGTGCCATTCGTCAGTTTGGCACAATCCGCTTTTTTAGAGTTACCACGGACTCGGACGAAGCCATCAGCGAACACAAAGCAAGTACCGAGCAGGCATCGCGAACGAAAGTGAGCGGCCAATGCGAGGTGTTTGCGAAGTGTGAGCGGACGATAGAGTTACCACCAAACGCGGAGAGGAAGCGCCTCGCCCGACGCGAATGACGGAGAAAAGGACGGACGAAATATTGCCACCATGCTAAAATACAAATACGAGTCCTTTTTGGAGGAATGAAGCGGCGGAAACAAAACCATAAAATTTCCTTTCATTTTTTTAGCGGCTCCCCCCACACCCCCCGCCGAAAATGGATTGGTAAGGAAATTTTTGGTTTTGGTTCGCGACCGGAGGGAGCGCGAGGCGCGCCACGTTCGCTTCACCACGCAATCGGAGCGTACGGAGAGGTTCAGAGCCACCACGCGCTCCGCGCGTGCGTCAGTCGTCAAAATCCTGCGGATTTTGCTCATACAATGTTCGAACTTCGTCCAGAAAACACCGCCATATTTTTATCTCCCCAATTCTTTAGCTATCATATATCTCTGAT
>CAYVWK010000131.1:5040-6109 GCA_964455235.1 uncultured Paludibacter sp. | reverse complement strand
GCTGATAAAGTCAGTTTGCTATAGGTCAAAAGCAACATCAAAAATAAAAGATAGGGTATAGCAAAGGCTACAATTTCTACTTGCCTATATAACAAAACACCTAAAGTCATAGCAATAGGCATCATATAAGCTTTAATTTTTTGAAGCATAAGGATTGAAAATATATGAATTTAGCAGACAAAAGTACGAAAATAGTATGGTTTCTCTTCCCTTTTTCCGTACCTTTGCTAAGTTTTTTGTA
The DNA here is from genome assembly GCA_964455235.1 of uncultured Paludibacter sp. Taxonomy (GTDB): domain Bacteria; phylum Bacteroidota; class Bacteroidia; order Bacteroidales; family Paludibacteraceae; genus Paludibacter. Next base: position 5,868 of record CAYVWK010000131.1, on the reverse strand, counting down.
AATTGAAAATCTAATTTCCAATATTGTTTCACTCTAATATCCAAAGATGAGTTTTCAGAAAGAATTATTGTTAGGTGCTGAAGTCATAGCTGTTGCAGCGATGGACGAGGGAATTTCTGGTGTTTATGCCTATCCTGGTACGCCATCCACAGAAATTGCCACCTATATCCAAGAATCAAAGTGCGCAAAAGATAAAAATATACGATCTGCGTGGTCTGCTAATGAGAAAACAGCCTACGAAGCTGCTCTTGGAATGTCGTATGCTGGCAAACGTAGTTTGGTGTGTATGAAGCATGTAGGCTTGAATGTAGCTGCTGATGCCTTTATCAATTCTGCCATTACAGGTGTTAATGGAGGTTTGGTGTTGTTAGTGGCTGATGATCCTTCTATGCACTCCTCTCAAAATGAACAAGATACACGTTTCTATGGTAAATTTGCGTATTTGCCTGTTTTAGAGCCTGCTAATCAACAGGAAACTTATAGGATAGTGCGCTACGCTTTTAATTTGTCTGAGGAGGTGAAATTGCCTGTGATTGTGCGCATTACCACTCGTTTGTCGCATTCTCGCTCTGTTATTCAGCGTACTACCTCTGTGGATGCAAATCCCTTATCTCTTGAAACAGAAAAGATGAAGTGGATTTTGCTCCCTGGAAATGCGCGAAAAAGGTATAAAAACCTACTGGATATGCAGAAAGTATTGGTGCAAATCTCTGAAAAATCTGAATTTAATGTTGAAGAAAAAGGCGAAGGTGATTTTGGCATCATCGCTTTTGGTTTGGCGTATAACTATGTGATGGAGGTGCTTTCTTCTTATCAACTCAATATTCC
>CAYVWK010000131.1:0-4940 GCA_964455235.1 uncultured Paludibacter sp. | reverse complement strand
GTTTGGCGTATAACTATGTGATGGAGGTGCTTTCTTCTTATCAACTCAATATTCCTGTACTGAAAATCTCTCAATATCCACTTCCTGAACAAAAAATTAAGGAATTTACTAATCGTTTCAATAAGGTGATGATAGCGGAGGAGGGGTACCCAATTTACGAGGAGTTATTACGTGGATTCTTTGATAATCAGAAATTTACAGGAAGATTGGATGGTACGCTCCCGCGCGTAGGAGAGCTTTCTCCTGATGCTATTTACAATGCTATTTTCAACAAACCCAAATTCACTATGGCTGTTCCCGAGGTGGTGGCAAATCGTCCTCCTGAATTGTGTCAGGGTTGCAGTCACCGCGATTTGTTCGATGCACTCAACACAGTTATGGCGACTTACGATCATAAGCATGTGTTTGGGGATATCGGTTGTTACACTTTGGGTGCGCTTCCACCTTATAGTGCCATCAATACTTGTGTGGATATGGGTGCATCTGTTACTATGGCAAAAGGCGCTGCTGATGCGGGTTTGCATCCTGCTGTGGCGGTGATTGGAGATTCAACTTTTACACATTCTGGCATCACGGGTTTGTTGGATGCGGTGAATGATAAAACCAAGATGACACTTATCATTTCTGATAATTATACGACAGCTATGACAGGCGGTCAGGAATCATCTGGAACGAATAAACTGCAACAAATTTGCGAAGGAATAGGTGTGAAGAAAGAGCATATTCATACCATCGTTCCTTTGAAAAAGAATTTGGAAGAGAATATAGAAACCATGAAGCAAGCCTTTGAATATGAAGGTGTTTCAGTGATTATAGCTTGTCGCGAATGTATTCAAACATTGAGAAGAAAAAGCGCTAAAAAGTAAATTCAGATGATAAAAAACATAATTTTAGCAGGAGTTGGCGGTCAGGGGATTTTGACCATTGCAGCAATATTGGACTATGCTGCTATGAAGAAGGATTGGCATATCAAACAGGCTGAAGTACATGGTATGAGTCAGCGTGGTGGTGCGGTAGAGTCGCATTTACGCATAGCCGACCGACCAATCTATTCAGATTTAATTCCTTTAGGTGAAGCGGATATTATCTTATCTTTAGAGCCTATGGAAGCTTTGCGCTATCTTCCTTTTTTAGCTGAAGATGGTATTGTCATTACGGCAACACAGCCTTTTGTGAATATTGCTAATTATCCTGACTATGATGAGGTAGTGCAAAACGTAAAAAATACGGGCAAATCGTCAATTTTTGTCGATACGCAAGAATTAGCACGTGAAGCTGGAAATGTGCGAGCTGAAAATGTGGTGATGGTTGGTGCTGCTGCTAACTATTTGGGTTTCAGTAAAGAAGAACTTAAAGATAGCATACGGGCTATGTTTGGAAGTAAGGGAGAAAAGATAGTTGAGGTGAATTTAAAGGCTTTTGAGTTAGGTTATGAGTATGTAAATCGTAAAAACTAAATATTAAACCATGATTTGGAACGAATTTATTGAAACGGCGGATAGAGAGAAAATGAAGGAGATTCAGAATGAACGTTTTCTCAAAATGATAGAACGCATCTATTTTAATGTGCCTTTTTATAGAAAAAAACTGACAGAAGCAGGCTTTGCTTCTCGTGATATTACGAGTATCGATCAGTTGAAAGATTTACCTTTTACTGAAAAGGACGATTTGCGTGATAACTATCCTTTTGGCTTGTTTACTGTGCCTCAAACTCAGATAGTTAGACTACACGCATCCAGTGGTACTACAGGTAAACCAACGGTTGTTGGCTATACCAAACAGGATTTGCAAATTTGGAGTGAAGTGGTAGCTCGCTCGATGACTATGGCGGGAGTTACCAAAGAAGATATTATCCAAATAGCCTACGGTTATGGCTTGTTTACAGGTGGTTTGGGTGTGCATTATGGTGCTGAAAAAGTAGGTGCATCCGTTATTCCAATATCAGGAGGAAATACCAAAAAACAATTGCAATTGATGGTCGATTTTGGCTCTACCGTCATTGCTTGTACGCCTTCTTATGCAGCGCATTTGGGAGAAAGTTTAGTTGCTGCGGGTGTAGATAAAAAAGACATTAAGCTGCGAGCTGGAATTTTTGGCGCAGAACCTTGGACCAATGAGTTGAGAAAGCAAGTTGAGAACCTTCTGGGTATCAAGGCTTTTGATATTTATGGTTTGAGTGAAGTGATAGGTCCTGGTGTTTCCATGGAATGTGAATGTCAAAATGGTATGCATATTTTCGAGGATCATTTTTATCCTGAAATCATTGATCCTGAAACACTTGAGGTGCTTCCTTATGGTGAGTTGGGCGAATTGGTTTTCACTACTTTAACCAAAGAAGCCATGCCTTTATTGCGCTATAGAACGCGTGACTTGACACGTTTGCATGTTGAAAAATGTGCTTGCGGTCGTACCTTGGTGCGTATGGAAAAATGTGTGGGTCGTAGCGATGATATGCTGATTATCCGTGGAGTGAATGTGTTCCCATCTCAAATTGAAGCGGTGCTGCTCGAAATGAGTGAAACAACGCCTCATTATCAATTAGTTGTAAACCGTGAAAACAATTTGGATACCTTAGAAGTGAATGTAGAATTAGATGATCAATTCTGGTCTGATGAGATTAAAACTTTGGAAAATCTGAAAAAGCGTATTCAAAATAATATTGCCAGTACGCTCGGACTTTCCGCAAAGGTGAATTTAGTAGAGCCGAATAGCATCGCACGTTCGGAAGGTAAAGCAAAACGTGTAATAGATAACCGATAAATTTATATAACCATGATTATTAAGCAATTATCAGTTTTCTTGGAAAACAAAACAGGTAGAATAGCTGAGATGACTCGGATTCTCAGTGAGCATGATATTAATTTATCAGCTTTTAGTATTGCCGATACGGCCGATTTTGGCATTGTTCGCTGTATAGTTACGAAGCCTGAAGAGGCTTATAAAGTGCTGAAAGACAATCGTTTCTCAGTTAATATTACTGAAGTGGTGGGGATGGTTGTGCCGCACGAACCAGGTGGCTTGTACAAAGCATTGAAAATTCTATCCGACAATAATGTCTCGGTTGAATATATGTATGCTTTCGCTTTCAATAGTGCCGCAAGTGTGATTATCCGTTCAGAATCTAATGATGATGTGATACGGGTATTGCAAGAAAATAAGATGAAGTTGCTGAGTGCCAGTGATGTATATCATATTTAAACATCTTCTCCAACTTGAGTGTTATTGTCTATAAAGAAATTGATGATGAAAAAAGACTATTTTACTTATTTTGAAAAGGACAATTTTGCTCGGGAAAATGGCATTGTTCTGTTGGAATGTAAACCTGGCTATGCGCTTGCTAAGGCAGATGTAAACAAACGACACTGTAATGGTGCAGGTGTCATTCATGGCGGTATGCTCTTTACTTTGGCTGATTTTGCCTTAGGTGCTGCGACTAATTCATATGGAAAAGTAGCGCTGACTATCAATGCAAATATGAGCTTTTTCAAGAAAAGTAAGGGCGGAACTATTACCGCTGAAGCTAAAGTTGTGTCGCAAACGAATAAACTGATGCACTGCGATATCAATGTTTATCACGACGATAATACCTTGGTTGCAAACTTTAAGGGAACGGTGTATGTGATGCATGAGGAAATTGAATTTGAGGAGAAATAAAATCAAGCAAAACGTAAAAAAACAATGCAAAAGATAAAAATTGGAGATAATGTTCGTTTTTTGAACGCAGTGGGTGGGGGAAAAGTAACACGTATAGATGCGAAACAATCTCTTCTTTATGTGGAAGATCAAGATGGGTTTGAGGTGCCTATCCTAGAAAATGAATGTGTGGTAGTGCCTAATGTAAATGAAGAAACCAACTTCCCTATTAAAGAATTTGGTGCTAAAACAAGAGAAGATGCTGTTATTCAGACTGTTATACCTCAAGTAGAAAAGATAGAAGAAATTGCCTCTATGGAAGTTTATGAAACAGAATATGGGGATGAATTACGTGCTTTTTTAGTTGCTATTCCGCAAAACATAAAAAATTTACAAAATACGCAGTTTGATGTTTTGTTGCTGAATGATAGCAATTACTTTCTATTTTATAATATTATTATTGGAGAAGAGGGTAGTCGTAGGTCTGCTGCTCATGGAATTATCGAACCGAATATACAAGTGCAAATCGTAAAACTGAGTAATGATAACTTAAATGATTGGGAAAATCTACAAGTGCAACTGATTGCATATAAGCAAGATAAGTCATATTCTCCTCAATCTGTGATAGATTTTCAAACGCGTCTTTCGCCTGTGAAGTTTTACAAATTGCATAGCTTTGTTGAGAACGATTATTTTGATGAAGAGGCGATGATGATAGAATTGACAGATACAAATCGTAAAAAACTGATGGAGGTTTCAGCTGAAGATATTCGTAGTGCGATGCTTCAAAAAGATGCACCTCAAGCTGATAAAAACCCCCGTCCACGCGTAAAAGATAAGCGCAAACCCATACTCGAAATTGATTTGCATATCCATGAATTGATTGATACGACTGCGGGTATGGACAATGCTGCGATACTGCAACTTCAATTAGAAAAAGTTGAATCTGTACTGAAAGAAAATCAGCAGAAAAAAGGACAGCGTATCGTGTTTATTCATGGTAAAGGGGAAGGTGTGTTGCGGAATGAAGTCCTCAAACTTCTCAAGCATAAATACAAAACCTATTATGTGCAGGATGCTTCTTTTAGAGAATATGGTTTTGGTGCTACGATGGTGACTATCAGGTAGTTGTTTTTCAGTTTCAACCTATATCTTCTCAAAATCATCCCAAAAATTTGGATAGGATTTCGTTACTACTTGTGGGTTTTCTATGATGATAGGAGACTGCAAGGCTGCTGGAGCAAATGCCATTGCCATGCGGTGGTCGTGGTAAGTGGCAATCGAAGGGGTACGCAAATCGTCAATTT
>CAYVWK010000130.1:0-6115 GCA_964455235.1 uncultured Paludibacter sp. | reverse complement strand
CTCAACAACTCAACAACTCAACAACTCAACACCTCAACAACTCAACACCTCAACACCTCAACACCTCAACACCTCAACAACTCAACATCCAAAAAATCCCTTCAACATCTTTCAAACCGTATCCATAAAGCTCCGCTGCACCTTATTAAACACCACAATACCAATCCCAAGAAGCACTACCATAAAACCGAAGCTGTAGCCAAGCTGGGTCCAGCTGAAGGTGCCTACTCCCAACATGCCGTATTTGAAGGCTTCGAAGATGGAGGTAAGCGGGTTGAGGGCTATGATCCATTGGTAGTTGGTGGACATGGTGCTGAGTGGGTATATGACGGGTGTGGCGTACATCCACAGGGATACGAAAAAACTGAATAGGATGGTGAGGTCGCGGTATTTGGTGGTCATGGATGAAATCAAAACACCAAAACCGAGTGCTAAACCTGCTAACATCAATATCAATACGGGAAGTAAAAGCGCATAAGCATTGGGTGCGACTTTCACTCCTACGGCAACGAAATAGATATATACCGCTATGAATAATAGGAACTGTATGCCCATGCGCAACAAGTTGGAGACAACTGTTGAAAGCGGAACTATCAATCGGGGGAAATAAACTTTACCGAAAATGGCTTGGTTGGTGGTAAAGGTAGAGGAGGTTTTGTTGAGACAGTCGGAAAAATAGTTCCACATCACAATGCCTGCCATATAAAAAAGTGGCTGTGGTAAGCCGTCAGTACTGATTTTTGCAATGCCGCCAAACACCACCATATACATAATGGTCGTAAGCGCAGGTTGAATAAAAAACCAAGTCGGACCAAGTATAGTCTGCTTATATTGCGTGATGATATCCCGTTTCACAAACAAGGTCAACAAATCCCTATAGTTCCAAATCTCCTTAAAATCAACCTCAAAGAGTTTATTTTTAGGTTTTATGACGGTAGTAAATGCTGTTTCTTGCACTTTTTCTATGCTCATGCTTTTAGAGTGAAAATGGTTGAAAGCGCAAAGATAGGAAATAGTTCTTAAAGTTTGGAAAGTTAGAAAGTTTATAAAGAAGTTAAAGAAGTCAGTGGCTATCAACCAGCAACCAATAACTCCACACTATTCCCATCGGCACATCAGCATATTAGTCTCATTAAAAAAAGCTCACCTTCACAAGTGAGCTTTTTTCATCAGAAGAATTAATCCTCGTCTTTCTTCGACGCTTCGTATTCTTTCAGCAATTTGTCTTGGAGATCCATAGGCACGAGTTCGTAGCTTGCGAACTTCATGCTGAAGGTTGCGCGGCCTCCAGTCAATGAGCTTAATGCTGTTGAATAGCTGCTTAGCTCTTTCAATGGAACTTTTGCTAATAGTTTTTCAAAGCCTTTCTCGCTTTCCATACCCATGATAACGGCACGGCGACCTTGTAAGTCACTCATCACATCACCCATGCGGTCGGATGGAACTAAAACTGCCACATCATAAACAGGTTCGAGAAGTTTTGGACCAGCATCTTTAAATGCTTGAGCAAAAGCATTTCTTCCTGCTAAACGGAACGAAATCTCGTTGGAGTCAACGGGGTGCATCTTACCATCATATACAATGATACGAACATCACGTGCATACGAACCAGTCAACGGCCCTTGCTCCATTCTGTCCATCACACCTTTTAAGATAGCGGGTAGGAAACGTGCATCAATAGAACCTCCCACTATTGAGTTGATAAAGATCACTTTACCACCCCACTCCAATGGAATCTCTTGGGTATCACGTACAGAAATTTTGTATTCTTGTCCACCAAAACGGTAAATCTCTGGAACAGCAGCACCTTCAATATATGGCTCAACTATCATGTGTACTTCACCAAATTGACCAGCACCACCTGATTGTTTTTTATGACGGTAATCAGCGCGAGAAGTCTTAGTAATAGTCTCTCTATAAGGAATTTTGGGCTCTAAATATTCAATTTGAATCTTATCGTTATTTTCAACTCTCCATTTCAAAGTGCGAAGGTGGAATTCACCCTGACCATGAACGATGGTTTGTTTTAACTCTTTTGACATTTCAACGATCCAAGTTGGATCCTCGCTGCGCATACGTGTTAACACTTCGCTCAGTTTCTCTTCATCAGACTCAGAAACAGCTTTAATTGCACGTCTGTATTTAGGAGCTGGATATGCAATTCCAGGGAATTCATCATCACCTCCTTTAGCGCTCAAAGTATTGCCATTGCGCGTATCTTTCAACTTAACAGTAGCACCTATATCACCAGCATGTAGTACATCTACATTCGCACGAATTTGGCCAGCCACAGCAAACAATTGACTAATTCTCTCTCTCGATGAGCGAGATACGTTGTTGATATCATCACCAACTTTCACGGTTCCACTCATCACTTTAAAGTATGAAACTTCACCAATATGCGGCTCTACACTCACTTTAAATACAAACAAATTCAAAGGAGCTGAAGCATCTGGAGCAATTTCTTTTCCTGATTTTGCTTTAGGAGCAGGCATTTCAGCTGGATTTGGCACTATATCACCTAAATATTCCATCAAGCGAGCCACTCCCATGTCTTTTTGTGCACTTACACAGAAAAGAGGATACATATCACCTGCACGCACACCCGCACGCACACCTGCACTAATTTCATCAGCAGTTAAAGCGCCTTCATCAAAGAATTTCTCCATCAAAGCCTCATCATGCTCAGCTGCCGATTCAATAAGAGCCTCGTGCAAAGCCTCAGCTTTTGGAAGTTCATCTGCAGGAATATCAGATACCTCAGGTGCACCACCATCAGCCTTGTAGGTGTACATTTTCATCTCCAACACATCGATAATCGCATTGAATTGCAAACCTGGATTAACTGGATATTGAAGTATAACCACCTTGCTACCAAAGCTTTCCTTCAATTGTTCAAGCGTGCGATCATACTCTACCTTTTCATGATCAAGATGATTCATCACAAAAAGAATAGGCTTACCTAATTTTTCTGCATGACGGAAATTATTGCCTGTTCCTACCTCAACACCATATTGAGCATTCACTAAAATAACTGCCGCATCGGTTACATTCAAAGATGTTACAACTCCACCCACGAAATCATCAGAACCTGGACAATCGATGAAATTCATCTTCTTATCCTTCACTTCCATCTGAGCGATGGTCGTAAATACCGAGTAACCATATTCCTTTTCTACAGGAAAATAATCCGATACGGTATTACCAGCATCAACAGTTCCTCTACGTTTTATAATACCACTCTCGAAGAGCATAGCTTCAACAAGAGTGGTTTTCCCAGTGCCTGAACTTCCCAAAATTGAGATGTTTCTAATTGCGTTTGTTTGGTATGTTTTCATACTTATTAAAATTTATATTTGATTTACAATTCGAAATTTAACTACCAATTTCCCCTTTAATATTTTTCAAAAAAAGGAGCGGCAAGATAGGATTTTTTTTGATATTCTCAGGAGTAATGAAATATGTTATATAACATTATCTCAAAACTCAAATCCCTACTTATTATTTAATTTGACTAGTTTCAGACCTTTAAAATCGTAATTTTTCCACACCCACTCATTTAGTTTATAATTGAGATAGGCACTTCCTGCGCCCAAAACCGCTCCAGCCAACACATCCGAAGGATAATGCACTCCCAAATGCATGCGCGATAGACCCACCGAAGTCGCCCACAAATAAGCTGGCGCAATCACATACCATTTAGGGTACTTCAAACTCAAAGCAGTGGCGGTACTAAAACAGCCAGAAGTATGTCCCGATGGAAATGAAAAACTGGAATAATAAGGTTTATAGATGTACAAATCTTCTGGAGTGGGATAACTCGCTCTCGGACGCTCCCGACGCACTATCCGCTTAGTCGTTTCCGATGCCGCGAATGTGATACCCGATGAAAAAGCAATGTAAAGTGCGTCCTTGACAAAGTCCTTTTCGCCTGCAATAAAGCCATATGACCCTATACCAATGGGGATTGCCAAGTTGATGGTAATGGCTGACTCTGACAAAGCTTTGGAAACTGGTCGCATGCCTGGTGCTGCTTGATTGATTGATTTTAATAGCTGATGATCTACCCTTTGGGCTGTAGAAATCGTTCTAAAGACAAAAAGATGGGATAAAAGCAGAATAATTATCGTAATTTTGCGCATTCAAAAATTTTTTTTGCAAAAATAATAATATATATGTATAAAGTTGCTATCATCGGTCCCGAATCTACTGGAAAATCTGCTTTAGCGGAAAAATTGGCTGATTTTTACCAATCGGTTTGGGTGCCAGAATATGCACGTGAATACTTAGAAAAGCTCAATCAACCTTATACTTTTGATGATGTCATACAAATTGCCAAACATCAAATTGAAGAAGAAAAGGCATTCGAAAATCATAGCAATCATTCTTTTGTTTTCTTTGATACTGAATTGATAATCACAAAAGTATGGTTTGAACATGTATACAAAGAAGTGCCTTCATTTTTGGAAGAAAGGCTGCAAAAAGGATTTTTTGACCTATATTTGTTGTGCCAACCAGATATTCCTTGGGAGGCTGATCCCGTACGGGAAAATGGAGATAATAGAGAGTTTTTTCTGCATTGGTATCAACAAGAAATTGAAAAACTACAAAAACCATATATACCTATTTTTGGTTTAGGTGATGATAGATTGCAAAACGCAATAACTGCTATCAATCAACACTTTAAAATAGCTATGTAAGGTAGATAATAATCAAGTAAATATATAAAAAAAGCGATAATGAGTTCAAAAGAAATTCAAGAGATAGTCAACAAACTCGCTGACATACAAAACATTAGCGAAGTTTGTCACAAGCAAGAAAACAACACACCCCTACCCTCTTTGGATATTCTAGGTGAATTGGTAAACCTGATTCGTTCAGTACTTTTCCCTGGTTATTTTGGTGATGCGAGGGTTAATTCCAAATCTATGCTTTACCATATAGGGATGAATATTGATAAGATATTGCTGCTGCTACAAAGACAAATCAAGGCTGGTTTATGCTTCGAAAACCCTTCCGTAGAGATGGAATGTTCTGTTATTGATAAACTTTCAGAGGAAAAGGCAAGTGCGTTCGTTCAGCAACTTCCAACTATACGCGAAACCCTTTATACAGATATCATTGCCGCATATAATGGCGACCCCGCAGCTAAAAGTTATGGTGAAGTGATTTTCTGTTACCCAGGCATCCGTGCTATCAGCAGTTATCGTATTGCGCATGCTTTATTGAAGTTAGAGGTGCCGCTTATACCACGGATTATCAGCGAGATGGCGCATTCGGAGACAGGTATAGATATTCATCCTAGTGCGACCATTGGCAGTTATTTCACTATCGACCATGGCACAGGCGTAGTGATAGGCGAAACCGCTAAAATTGGCAATCATGTCAAAATGTATCAAGGTGTTACGCTGGGAGCGAAGAGTTTCCCATTAGATGAAAATGGCAATCCTATTAAGGGCATCGATCGCCATCCGAAGATAGGAAATAATGTGATAATCTACTCAAACTCAACGATTTTAGGGAATATACAAGTAGGTGATGGCGCTATCATAGGTGGTAATATTTGGGTAGAAAATGATGTAGCACCAGGAGCAAAACTTATTCAAAAGAAATAGATGAAACAACAAGAATATATTGCCAAAACCTTTAAGAATTTAGAGCAAGTATTAGCCACTGAGTTGATTGCTTTAGGGGCTGATAATGTACAACTTCAGAATAGAGCAGTCGCATTTTCTGGCGATAAAAGGCTCTTATACAAAGCCAATTTATATTTGCGCACGGCATTACGAATTTTGCAACCCATTGCCACTTTCAGAATAAAAGATACAGATGATATTTACAATCGCATCAAGAAAATGAATTGGGAGCAATATATGAATGTAAATTCCACTTTTGCCATCGATTCTACAGTTTATTCTGAAGACATAACCCACTCTAAATTTGTGACTTACAGAGTAAAAGATGCGATAGTAGATTTATTCAATGAGAAATATCAGCAGCGACCCTCAGTCGATTTGCAAGAGCCTGATTTACAGATACAAGTGCATGTTTCCCGCAACACCTGCACGGTATCGCTCGACAGTTCGGGCGAATCGCTGCACAAGCGAGGCTATCG
>CAYVWK010000129.1:0-6134 GCA_964455235.1 uncultured Paludibacter sp. | reverse complement strand
CTGCTTCTCTAAGCGGCTGCAAATATACAGCTTTTTTTTAATTTAACGAATATATAAATAAAAAAAGCAGAAATAAATTCTGCTTTTTTAAAATCTCGTTAAGCTAAGCTTATGAATAAGTCCTTTTCTGCAACTCTGAAGTTTACTTTGTCTTCACGTGCTAACCAACCTAATGCGAAGTTTAAGTTTTGAGCGGTCAGTTTAGTTGCTTTTCTTAAATCTTTTAATTCTAATTCTCCGTTTTCTAATGCTTGCCATACTAAGCCTGCATAATTTCCGATTTCTTCTGTTTTCATATGTTTAAAATTTTGTTTTAAGCATGTCTAATGCTGTGATTCGGCGACAAAGATAGTAAATTATGTTATATAACACAAATCAACTTATAAATATCTATAAATTGTCTAGAATGATATTGTATAACATTTTATTCTTTGATGTGTAAATAGAACTTTTTGTCCTTTTGAATGAGGCGGCAAGCTTCTAAAGAGGCGTTTTGTTGGGATTCTTTTTTACTATAACCTGAAGCTACTGCTATAGATTTGCCTTCAATCTTTACTTCTGTATGAAAAATATGAATATTGTCGGGTGAGATTTCTTCCTTCAAAAGTATGTATTCGTAATCTAATTGGTATTTCTGACAATATTCTATCAGTATGGATTTGTGATTTGTTTCATCATCTACTACCTGCTCTATATCAATAAAGGTGTTGAGAAGCCTTTTCTCTACGAATGCCTTGCATTTGCGATATCCCTGATCAAGGTAAATTGCGCCAATCAAAGCCTCAAAGGCATTTCCATAGAGATTAGAGTTTTTATTCAAACTGATGCTAGAGGATACCTGAAGTAGTTCATCCAACCCTAAATCTAAGGCTAATTGATTTAAAAAATCACGTTTGACTAGCTTTGAGCGAGTGTTGGTGAGAAAACCCTCCCGCTTGTGTTCATAACGTTTGAATAAAATATCAGTAATAATTGAATTGAAGATAGCATCACCCAGAAACTCAAGTCGCTCGTTGCTCATTCTTGTCTTGGAGCTTCTCACAACAGATTTATGACGCAACGCCAACTGATACAGACTGATATCATCAGGATAAAAGCCTATAATATGGTAGAATTGCAAATAAGGCTCTTTCCGATAGTTCGACAAGAGCCTTAGTTTTTTTTGTAAATATGTAAACACTTTACTGTTTGAACTTTTTTACGATGAGACTTGCATTATGACCACCAAACCCGAAAGTATTGGATAATGCTGCGTTCACAGTGCGTTTTTGTGCTTTATTAAAGGTGAAATTTAGCTTATAATCGATATCTGGATCTTCATCACCTTCCTCATGATTGATGGTTGGAGGGACGATATCATTTACTACAGACAATATTGCTGTGATAGCTTCAACTGCACCTGCTGCACCAAGTAAATGGCCAATCATGGATTTAGTTGAACTGATATTGAGTTTATAAGCGTGCTCACCAAACACTTCTTTGATAGCTTTTGATTCTGATGGATCGCCCACAGGTGTAGCTGTACCATGTACATTGATGTAATCAATCTCTTCTGGCTGCATGCCTGCATCTTTTAATGCTCTCTGCATTACTAACTTAGCTCCTAAACCATCAGGATGAGTTGCTGTTAGGTGGTAGGCATCAGCAGATAATCCACCGCCTACTACTTCACAAAGAATATTTGCACCACGAGCCAACGCATGTTCTAATTCTTCGAAAATTAAACAACCAGAACCTTCACCCATCACAAAGCCATCGCGGCTTTTGCTAAATGGACGAGAAGCTGTTTCTGGACTGTCATTGCGAGTAGAAATAGCTGTTAAAGCGTTGAAACCACCTACACCACCAGGAGTGATAGATGATTCGGCACCGCCAGTAACGATCACATTAGCTTTACCTAAACGAATATAGTTAAAAGCATCAATGAGTGCATTGGTAGAGGAAGCACAAGCAGAAGCTGTGGAGTAATTGGGTCCTCTAAATCCGTATGCAATAGAAATTAAACCTGCAGCAATATCCGAAATCATTTTAGGAATGAAAAACGGATTAAACTTAGGTCCCATTTCTTGGTTTTGATAATAAAAACCTATCTCTTGTTCGAAGGTAGTAATACCACCTATACCTGCTGAAAAAATTACACCTACTTCATCTTTATCAATTACATCTAGGTCTAATCCACTATGCTCAATGGCTTCTTTGGCTGCAACCATTGCCAATTGCGCATAAATGTCCATTTTCCTAGCTTCTTTTCTATCAAGATGTTCTAGTGGGTCAAAATCTTTTACCTGACAGGCAAATTTTGTTTTGAAGTTGGTTGTGTCAAAACGGGTAATCAAAGATGCACCGCTTTTTCCATTAATAATACTATTCCAGAACTCTGGAATAGTATTACCAAGAGGAGTAACGGCACCTAGACCAGTTACGACAACTCTTTTTAATTCCATAATGTATTATAAGGGAATATTATAAAGCCTCAATGAATGCGATTGCATCACCTACAGTAGAAATTTTTTCTGCTTGATCCTCAGGAATAGTTAGATTGAATTCTTTTTCAAATTCCATGATCAGTTCAACGGTGTCTAATGAATCTGCACCAAGATCATTTGTGAAACTTGCTGTTGAAACTACTTCTGATTCGTCAACACCTAATTTTTCTACGATAATAGCTTTTACTTTAGCTGCAACGTCTGACATAATTTTAATTTTTAAGTTGATAAATAAAATTTGTTTTTTAATTTTGCGGTGCAAAGTAAAGCAATTTTATTGACATTAGAAAAATATTGTTGATAAAATTAGCTATTTTTGCACAAATCAACGCCAAATGCGCATAAATATTCAGTAAAAACAACTAGAAATGTCAGTGAAAATTGCTCTTTTTGCCTCAGGATCAGGCTCTAATGTGGAAAATATCCTAAATTATTTATCTAAAGATAGGAATGTCGAATTTCCACTTATCATTTCAAACAATCCAACTGCTTTTGTGCACGAAAGAGCTAAAAAAATGGCTGTACCAAGTGTTAATTTCAATAAAGAAGATTTTGTTGAAGGAGAGAAAATCCTATCATTATTATTAGAAAATGAGATTGATTACCTTGTTTTAGCTGGTTTTCTGCTGAAAATTCCGAAGATTTTAATTGAAGCTTATCCTGATCGCATCATCAATATACATCCAGCATTATTGCCTAAATATGGAGGAAAAGGGATGTACGGCATGCATGTGCATCGAGCTGTTAAAGATGCAGGAGAAAGAGAAACAGGTATTACGATTCATTATGTAAATGAATATTATGATGAGGGGAATATCATCTTTCAAACGAAATGTGCAATAACTTCTGAAGATTCTCCTGAAGATATTGCACAAAAAGTACATGCCTTAGAATATCAGTATTTTCCTGAAATACTAGCCGAGATTATTGCGAAAGGTAAATAAGAGCAATCCATTTGATTAAGGCTTCTCAAGTCCCAACGATCGGTAGGTTTCGCGCATAGCCTCATCATTATCGGTTATGACTAACATGGAGTCGCCTACTTCTAACTTGGTGTTACCTCGTGGCACAAAGTATTGATTATCACGCTTTATCATTACCACCAATGTTTGGTCAGGGAGGTTCATATCCATCAATTGTCCGCCATTTTTAAGCATAGCTTTCTTTACTTTGATTTCACAGGTTGCAGATTTAATTTCATCCGAAAATTCAAACTCAAACTCGGTAAGTTTTGGTTTTGCAACAACTTTTTCAGATAAACCTAACCATTTAGCCACTAACGCAACTGATGTACCTTGGAATAAGAGTGATATAATGGTGATAAAGAAGACAATATTGAATATCATTTTCGCTTGCGGCAAGCCACTTACCCAAGGATAAGTTGCGAAAATAATGGGAACTGCGCCTCTTAAGCCTATCCAAGAAACAAAGAATTTCGCCTTAACTGTGAGGTTTTTGAATGGGAAGATATTTAAAAAAACGGCTACTGGTCGAGCTACAAACATTAGGAAGAAGCCGATAAGAATAGCAGCTGCAGCTACAGGTAACAGCTCTTTTGGATCGACTAAAAGACCCAGAGCCAAGAACATAATGATTTGGAAAAGCCAAGCCAAACCATCGAAAAAGCGCATGGTTGTACGCTTGTGGATAAATTTCGCATTTCCTATTACTAAACCTCCAAGATAAACAGCAAGGAAACCGTTTCCACCTACAAAGTTTGTGATACCGTATATAAATAGCATCACCACCAACATCAGTACAGAATAAAGCGCATCATTATCCAAATTGATTTTGTTGATGAGTTTCACTGCAAACCTTCCGAGCAAATAACCCAAGGCAGCACCAAAAATTAGTTGTTGCATAAATTGAGCAAACACTAGCCAGCCGTTGATGTCAGGGGATTGAATGAGTTGAATCATCACCACCGTAATCATAAATGCCATGGGGTCGTTACTACCACTTTCCAATTCAAGGAGCGGACGCAGATTCTGTTTGAGAGAGAGGTTTTTTGATCTCAGAATAGAAAAAACAGAAGCTGAGTCGGTAGAAGACATGATGCCCGCAAGCAATAATGATTCTAATAGAGAGAAAGTTACACTATGTAAGACGCTGTTAGTCAGCCAGTAAATAAAAAGCCCAGTTATTAAAGCTGTAAGAAGCACTCCAAAGGTTGCCAATAAAACCCCAGGTATCCAGACAGGTTTAATTTCGGCATAGCGTGTATCTAAACCCCCAGAAAAGAGGATAATATTGAGCGCAACAATACCAATATATTGTGCATATTTAGGGTTTTCAAATTGAATACCCACACCGCTGCTACCGAAAATCATCCCGATAGCCAAGAAAAGGAGGAGCATAGGCACGCCAAAACGGTAGCCTGTTTTACCTGCAATAATGCTTATAAACATCAAAACTGAACCAACCAATAAAAATAAGTCAAAATTAATTTCCATCCATTTTATATTTTAGAGCACAAAAATACATTTTTTTTTGGAAATACTTTGCAATTATCTAAAATCATTGTATATTTGCAGCCGCTTAACGAAAGGTGCCATAGCTCAGTTGGTAGAGCAAAGGACTGAAAATCCTTGTGTCCCCGGTTCGATTCCTGGTGGCACCACTTGAAAAGTAAAGGCTTGCAATTTAAGATGATTGCAAGCCTTTTTTTGTGCATTTTACTTAGTTACCGCCGTAACTGTTACCGCGGTTACGAAACAAAAAATCACAACTTATTAAAATATTCCAGTACGAAACGCTTGTTTTATTTCCGAAATGCAGTATATTTGCTGCATAATAGAAATAAAACACAGTTATCATGTTTTTAGAATTTAAGAGACAGCTATTTGATTTGGCATGTTTTAACACTTATCAGGTATATGCATGGAAACCTAATTTTGATCGCAACAACCTAACTCGTTGGGTACAAAAAGGATATCTTATTCGTTTGAGACGAGGATATTTTGCCTTCTCAGAGTATAAAAATAAACCTGATTACTCGTTTTATTTTGCTAATCAAATTTATCGTCCGTCCTATATCAGTTTACATACTGCACTATCATTTTATGGAATAATTCCTGAAGCAGTTGTACAAATTACGAGTGTAACAAGCCTGAAAACAGCCTCATTTACCAATGATTTTGGTGAGTATTCTTACAAAAGCGTAAAAGAAGATTTGATGTTTGGATATGATTTAAAAACGATAGCAGATGGTCGCACGATACGATTTGCTTCTCCTGAAAAAGCATTACTCGACTTATTATATCTATATCCATTCTATGATAGTGAACAGGAAATGAGGGAGTTAAGGTTAGATGAGGATTACTTAGAAAATGATTTAAATTTGAATTTACTAATGGATTACTCAGCTAGTTTTCGAAGTAAAGTGCTTGATCAAAGGGTGAAGTTACTTATTAAAACATATAATTTATGATACAAATTGAACAGATTAAAAATTATTTTCCAATTTCAATTCGTGAAAATTCAATTTTTGACAAATATATATTGAAAGAGTATTTGCAATTGATGATTTTGGATTATTTATCTTCAACACCATACATCCAAAAGATGACTTTTATTGGTGGAACAAACCTACGTTTGGTAAGAGGTATAGATAGATTTTCTGAAGATTTAGATTTTGATTGCAAAGCT
>CAYVWK010000128.1:0-6153 GCA_964455235.1 uncultured Paludibacter sp. | reverse complement strand
TATATAGTCTAAAACTGTATCTAAATGAAGTAATCTGAACTCTTCCCATCTGCTTTTGTAAATAGCTTTAAATTCAGGATCATCAAAGAAGCGAGAAAAGAAAACTGAGCCTTTAAGCGGATTTGCAGGTAAAGTAAGTAAATCCTTGTCGAAATCATACAGATAATGTTTGTTAACGCTCTATAGCTCCCCCTTTAGGGAGATGAGTAGTTATATTTTGGGGTAAAAACCAAACGCCCGATACATAGACGATACAGAACCGAATCCCGACATTTCGGCAAGATCTTCTTTGCAAATATGCGGATTTTGTGCCAAGAGAGCGTGGGCGTATTGGGCGCGGTACGCATTGACAAAGCCTGAAAAATTCTGCCTAAAATCGTTGTTGATAATGGTGGATATGTAGGTGCGGTTAGTTCCTATCACGCCCGCGATATCCCAAATAGTCAGATTCTTATTCAGATAAATTTTATCTTCCTCAAACAGACGCAGCAGTTTTTGCCGAATAATTAGCAAGTGTTCAGCGTTTGCCGGATTTTTATCCTGTTTTTGTCCGTAGTTTTCTTTATTTTCGTTTTCTTCGGGGGGAATGGCTACCGTATGCTGCTTATTGCCGAGCCAGCCGATAAAAAACAGCATGACCGAAAAAATTATCGAGGGGAGAAACAGTTTCATCTCTTCGGGCATAAAACTCTCCTTTCCGAAAAAGGACATCATAATACCCGCGACTATAGTAATAGGAAGTGTAACATTCAGTATGTGTATTTTATCCAAAGAATCGTCTTCCATGTTGGCGTAGTAATTCAGCACATTCTTTTTGTTTTTAACCACCAAGCGATAGGACAGCCACATATACACCAATCCTTGCACGATAAAAACAATCCGACACAAGGTGTAAACAGTCTTCTGATACAGAAAAACACCCGACAGCACCGTGTCGGAATAAAGTGCGCTGTACAAATAACGGATATGTTCTTCTTTTGACATGATTAAAACTCCTGCTCCGTAGAGTACAAACATTACGAAAGGCAGCAAAAGAAAAATGCCGTGTTGCCTA
This sequence comes from uncultured Paludibacter sp., assembly GCA_964455235.1. Lineage (GTDB taxonomy): Bacteria > Bacteroidota > Bacteroidia > Bacteroidales > Paludibacteraceae > Paludibacter. The sequence goes on along the minus strand of CAYVWK010000128.1, from coordinate 5,099 downwards.
AGGCTGAACTTTTTGTCCACCGTCAACAGGCGGATGTAAATATAGTACATCGGGTAAACCGACAGATTGCACAACTGATAAAAAGAATCAAGATAATGGTAAACGGCGGGAATCGGAAAGTAATAAAACATGTGCGATAAATAGAGCAAAAACGCCACAAACATAAACCGACCGAGGAAAATCTTCGGCTCGTTACCCTTCGCTTTGTTGGTGTTGAGTACCAATGCCCAAAACAGGGTTACATACAGGGGATTCAGCAACAGAAATAATTTAATCATACCCAAATGGTTGTGAACATGGGTTAACCGCTAAAAAAACAACACAAATGTATGAAAAAAAAGCGAATTTTTACCTTTTGCATCAAACTTTTTACGTTTTGGAAGACTATTGTTTGGCATAAATCCTATTTTTGTATCACGTTTGATGCCTGTAAATCTGCCACAGTAAACCACATTTCGGTACTTCGGGCAGGAAATTTTATTTTCAAGGGCTATCGTTTGTACAGATGGTGCGCGTGTCTCTACGGTCGATTAAAGACATACATTTTTACCATTATGATGAAAGTATTAATCTCTAAAATTTCTCAAAAATGAAACCACAAATCTTACACTTAATCCTTTGCGGTCTTTTTCTTCTGACCGTAACACAGATGCAGGCGCAGGGTTCTTCAAAGGAAACTGCAACTACAATTAGTGTGGGGCAACAAGTTACCACAACTTTCCCGCAGGGAAGCGTGGATCTCGAAACCACGTATTGGTACAAAGTTCCTGTTTCGTCAGGCGTTTGGTACGAATTGCCCTGGGCAACTTCGCACAGCGTGTATTTCAGCACGGACGGCACTGCCGGAAACGCCGCTTATCACAATTACATTTACCCAAACTACTCTTATTCCAGTTATGTCGGATTGATTTACAAACCTTCGGAAAACGGCTATTACTTTATTAGCATCCGTTATGTGGCAAGTTCTCCCAATCCGCTTGTATGGAATTTCGAGGCAATTTCCGACAACCGCATTTGCGAAAGAGCAAGCGCAGTTACATTGGGAGATGTGGTAAATGTTCCGACCGGACAGATTTACCGTTGGTACAAAGTGGATTTGGAAGCCGACAAATACTATAATGTGTATAATGAGCCTGGCACTATTACCGCATACAATTCCTGCGGAGGGAATCAGCTTTTTGGAAGCGGAGGTGATGTTATTTATAAAGCGAGTGCCGATGTAACCGCTTATATGAAGATAGGCAACGGCATTGGGGAAGGTGGAATCTTGACTGTATTGGAAGTTACGCCTGCAGCCAATACCACTTGCGCCAATGCCAAAATACTGACATTGGGACAACAAACCGAATTTGCACATACCGACAGAGATTTATGGTTTAAAGTCGATTTGCAAGCCGGATTAAATTATAGAATCAGCCTGCCTTGGGCGGCGCAGCAAACCCATATTTATGTTTACGACCAATGCGGAAACAATCCGATGGCTTATAATAACAGAATGGCTTTTAGGGACGGACTGTCGTTTACGCCTCCGGCTGCGGGAACGTATTATATAAAGGCGACTTATGATCCTTCCTATAATCCGCTTAACCCTGCCGACAATATTTGGTTGAAAATAGACCTTTCGCCCTGCCAGACAGCTGCAAGCGTAACAGCGGGGCAAACGGTTACTTACGCACACGATGCGCAAGACAAAACGGAACTTTGGTGGAAAATCGATTTACAAGCGGGACAATATCTGATTGTACGCAGCGGTTTTCACAACAACGAATTTTCTGTGTTTTCCGATTGCAATTCGACAACCGCGTTAAACGTCGGAACTGCTTTAACCATAGAAACCGCAGGAAGCTATTACATTCAAGCGAAATCCGGATACGTCAGCACTGCGGAAACCGGAACATTCAATATTGTAAAACTCGAAACGCCGGGTACGGCTTGCGCCAAAGCCGGAGAAATAACGCTCGACCAAATCATTGCGACTTCACACCCCAGCAATGCCGACGCGTGGTACAAAATTTCGCTCACGGGTGGAAAGGTCTATCAGATTAACGATCGCAACGTTCCACAAAACAACGACGTTAGCACCTATATTTATACTTCATGCGGCACAACACAGGAAATCGCAAGCAGCAGTTGGTACCGTAACTGTATTTTTTTATATCCCGCTGCCAATACCACGTATTATATTAAATGGACAGGCACGTCAAATTATAGTTATTCGTGGGATGTAAGCGAAGTAACCGACAACCGCGTTTGCGCTTTGGCAACGCCCCTCACCGCGGGACAAATCCTTACTGTTCCGGCTTATCACGAATCTGCCCGTCCGAAAACAGACGACAGTGCTTACAAACACTATTGGTACACGCTAAACGTTACGGCGGGAAAATATTACGACTTCGACTTCTCTCAGGCGAATTACAGTCAATGGAACAGCGACCGGATAGTAATTCACAACGCTTGTGGAGGCAGAGAAATCGCTTCATTCAATAAATCGAAAACGATAGTAAAAGCAACGGAAAATGCCGTATGGTACGTTGATGTACGCAGCGGCAGTAGCTCTATTCAGGAATACACATTCAGTATAGTAGAAAAAATGCAGGGCGACAACCGCGTTTGCGAATTTGCGAACAACGTTGGCTTGAATACCGACATCACCGCCGACCATTCCACCGGAAGCGCGTATCTTTGGTACAAAACCAATCTTAACGCGGGAACGGTATATGAAATTGACGCGTCAAATCTTCCTTACGGAATGAATATCTATAAAGACGGCGTTTGCGGCGGACAATATGAATACGATTACCAAGCCGGCAGCGTAGCGCAAGGCAAAAAATCCCTTTTTGTTCCCGAAACCACCGGCGTGTATTATTTCAAAACCGGCACAGAAGGCAATCCTTCAGGTAGCGGCACTTGGAAAATCTACGAAACGGAAGGCGACAACCGCTTGTGCGCTTACGCAACGGATGTAATCTTGGGCGCCGAATTTACTGTCAGCCACGCCGATTACCAAACACAATGGTATAAACTCGAAGCTGCGGCAGGCTCCATGTATGAAGTCAATATTCCGCAAACACATTACGAATATATATATGTATATAACCAATGCGGCGTGGAAAACAGTATTGCTTTCGGCTATGCCAATACGTTTACTTTTACGATACAAGCCGTCGGAACGTATTATATACGGTTTTCCAACGATTCGGGGAATCCGACATTTGTCTGCACCGTCAGCGAAATTGCCGACAACCGTTCGTGCCAACACGCGACAGTATTAGCCGAAGGCGCAACGGCAACGGCTAATTCCGGCGATTTGTGGTACAATGTTTCGCTCACTGCCGGAAAGTATTACGAATTCAATTTTACAGGAACGGACAACAATAATTATGTAACGGCTTCGCTCTATCCGGCTTGCGGCAGCGAAACTACGCTTGATTCGGGCGCAAAAGAAAAACTGCTGTACAAAGCCGCCGCTACCGCTTCGTATCTTGTAAAAGTGAAAGCAAGCGGCTCTTCCGAAGTGGGATGGTCTTATGGCGAAGTTGCTAATGGCGACAACCGCCTCTGCGAATTTGCGGAACCAATCAACGCCGGTACAGCAAAAATCGCTGATTTCGGTAACGGTTTCGGCAGGCGTTGGTATAAAGTCAATGTAAACGCAGGCAAATACTACCAGATTTCTGAGGATGCAGGCGTATTTTATTCCGGCTGCGAAGGTGAACCTATCGCAATGTCTTACGCCGAAACCGCTACGACGTGGTATGTTCTGGTGCAAAAAGACGTATGGTCTTCTGATTTGTCAAAAACATTTACGGTAAATGAACTCGCGCCCGATGGTCGTGTTTGTGCTTACGGAAAGGAAATAAGCGTAGGAGAAACCGTTACCAACGAAAATCTTTATGCTTATGCCGTAGCTGCCAACTCTTATTATTCCGATTACAATGATTACGTTTCGAACGGCACTTGGTACAAACTCCGCATTGAAGAAGCGGGAACTTATGAAATTCAATTGGCGGGCTGGGAGTATTACGAAACGCATAACGATGACCCTTCTCAGCCGGGTTATTACTACGGACCGTTTTGGGCGGCATACATTGCAAATACCTGCGGCGATGACGGCATTACTCCGTATATCAGCGCGGCAGGACATACTTTCAACACCGGCCGCAACACGTTTGAAGCCGCCGCCAACAGCGATATTTACATCTTGGTAGATGATTGGGGCGTGGGGCATAACGACTCCGGTGAGCGTACTTTCAAAGTAATCAAGAAAAGTGTGGGCAATGTCGTTATAGCGGGCAGCGTGAAAACCGATGAAGAAACCCCGATAAGCGGTGCGGCGATTAAGCTTTACCGCAGCACATCGCAGCCGAGCAATGCACCGCAAGGCGTGCGCCGTGTGCAAAAAAGCGCGGTCAATACGGCGCTGTGGGAGCTGATAGCCATTATCCACACCGACGCAAGCGGCAACTACTCTTTCGGCAATCTGGCGGCAGGGCAATATATGCTTACCGTTGAGTTAGACGGTTACACCATGGAAGAAGGCGCGGTAGTAACCGCTTCCGAAGACGGTACTGTCAGCAATGTAGATTTCGTTGCCGACACTGAAACAGGTGCTATCATCGGAAGCGAAACCGGTTTGAACGATGTCGATATGGTAAAATTACAAATTTATCCGAATCCAGTGAAGGACAAGTTGCATATCGATCTGAACGGTGCTTTCTCAAGTTTCCGAATTACCATCAGCGATGTTTCGGGGCGGATGATGTATGCTTTTGATCACAAAAATGAGCAACTGCTGACGGTTGATGTCAGTGAACTCAAGGCGGGAATATACTTAGTTACGCTGATAGGCGATAATAAAAGTGCCGTAATGAAAGTGATAAAAGAATAAGGGGAAAGTAATTGAGTTTTCAGTAAACGAAGGATAAAACCAATAAACAAACACAGAAAAAAGAACCGTTCGGCAAAACTAAACGGTTCTTTTTTATTTTATAAGAGCCAATAAGAGTAATCTCCATTACAAATCAGAATTAGAAAAGAACAACTACAAATATATTATTGGTGCAAGAATAAAAAGCGAAAATCAAGTTGTCAGAGAGTGG
>CAYVWK010000127.1:0-6164 GCA_964455235.1 uncultured Paludibacter sp. | reverse complement strand
CCTGGATTTACGTTTTGCGTGAATGAATGTACGTTTTGCACAGTGCGGATTTGTTGTCCAGTTGCATTGTACAATTCAAGGGAGGATGGTTTTTCCATGCTTACATCGATGGTGCGATTGTAGGTGCGGACTATGATATGTGATTTTTCAACTTTATCTACAGAGCTATTGCAGTCTGATTCTGTAAGGATTTCTTTCACAGCTTCTGCTTGACTGCTTGCAGATTGATACACAGCACCATTGATAACTTTCCAACCTGGTAAGTTACCGCCTGGGTTTTGCTGACCGCCTGCATTAAATAATATCTGCCAGTTGGCTTCTATCGTTTTATCAAAAGTATATTTATAGTAATTGTTGCCTAAACTAGTCATAGCTGTACCCGGCCAATCACCTAAAATCTTAACAGCTGAGCCTGAACTTTCATCATAAACATAAGCATTTACAGCACTACTCCATCCTGAAGGTTTTTGGAAGAAAATAGCTTGTTCGCCTATACATAATTGTGGCGTAATTACATCACCTGGATCATCAGGGTTATCATCTGGATCATCATCGCCACTTGTATCTGGATCGTCTGTTTTAGCTTCTTGCTGACCATCATAACTACCTTGCGCAATAGTTACCGATGAGCTACCGTATAGGTATTTACCATCTGTGCCAACTTTACCTGGAGCTGAAGTTTTGCTTGTACTTAATACATATACACGAATATTCCCTTTACCAGAAGCACTCACACTCAAACTACCATTCGTTACCGTTTTCACATCACCGGTAATCACATCTGTATAAGTTCCATTTAAGATATTGGAGAAAGTTGCATTTCCTGAAATCGTTACTAAAGCGTAGCTATCAGTAGTTGAATCCACATATCTTCTTTTGAAAGCAGCCACACCACTTTTAGAGATATTATCAGTAGAATATTGACCTTTACGAAGTGCGGGAACAGCCATACGAATTTGGCTCAAACGCTGTATATGTAATGCCAAAGGATGCTTAAGTGTTACCGCCATATTACCAGTAGCATTGCTATAGGAGGCGAAATCATTCACATTCACACTACCTGTGATATAACCACCGAAGTAAGCACGACCTGTTTCAATCAAAGAGGTATTTGGACCATTATCTATTATTTTACCTTTTTTGAATTCAATTTCAGAACCGTAATACACGCAAGGAATACCACGGAAAGTGTACATCAAAGAAAGATTTTCAGCCCAAACATCTTGCGATTGATTAAAACGTGTACTTTCGGGCGCACCATCAGGGGCATAATCGTGTGAGTCCACATACACCACGTTGAAAGTTGCATCATTATAAACTTGGTCGGTACCAGTTGCTAAACCATACGCTTCACCAGCCGAACGGAAATTCCAATGCATTGGGAAGTCAATCACATTCAAGCCTGAATGCATAGAATAATCAGGTGTGCGATAATCATTACCATTCAGTTTATGGTTTTGTGAAGTCGGCTGATTTCCAGTTGAGATATTATCATTATAGTTATCAATACAAGCTTTTTGGTTGATTAGACTTTGAGCAGCTTGATCGAAAGTACCTTCAAAAATTGCCACTTGCGAATAAGGTGCTGCATCATGACTCCAAGCATAGCTTTCACTGTCTTTCCAGGTGTAGAAAGGAGTAGAAATAGCTGGAATACCACGATTCCATACCTCACGAACGCGAGTGGCAATTTCGGCAAACATGAAGAAATCAGTCTTACCTGCTCTTCTTGCCGCCTCATGGAAAGCATCATTGAATACCTTATTAAACACTAAACGACTGATATGCTTTCCAGTATCTATACGGAAACCGTCAACACCCATATTAATGAATTGCGTGTAACAGTCAACTAAATAATTATATACGACAGGATTTTCTGTGTTCAAATCCACACAATCGCCTGCAATTTGTGCCCATTGGCAAGTAATATCATCCCAATTAAAATTTCCATAATGATGCCAATAGTTGTTTACATCATGGTTGGTTCCATCTGTATTTTTCATACGTGCAAGGCGTGCTTGGTATTGCTGACCAGGTTGTAGTGAAGAATAATTAGATGGAAGTGTTGATTTTGGGTGACGCTTCATGCTGGTAATAGAAGATAAATTACCATCTTTTGTAAAGAGTGGACAAAGGGTTTCCTCTCCGAAGTTACCAGTGTGATTTACCACTATATCCAGGATGAGTTTCATGCCTTTCGCATGTACTGCATCAATTAAAGTCTGAAAACTAACATCATCTGATTCGTATCTTGAATCGACCTTTCCGTGGTTCATCGCATGATAACCATGGTAGTCGTAGCCACTTGCGTTCTCAACTATAGGTGTAATCCAAATAGCTGTAAAGCCTAAGGCTTTGATATAGTCTAACTTTTCAATCAAACCTTTGAAATCACCGCGCCATGCTGGGTCGCCAGGGTTATTGCCATCCCAACAATGAGCATTATTTGACTTATCGCCATCATAAAAGCGAGTAGTCATAACAAAATAGATAGTTTCATCGCGGAAATCTGTCCTCCCGCCTATAAAAGCAGCAAATATATCCTGCGATAGGAAAAGAGCAATAAATAAAAAACTTAAAAATAAACCTTGTTTTCTCATGATGAATAAATTTAGGGATTAAATATATTATTATTAGTTTTTGATTACTCTGTGTGTAGAATCACCAGCATTCGTTTTAATTCTGATGATGTATATCCCTGATGATAAGGAGGATAAATCGGCTTCATTCATAGCACTCACTTGTTTAACCAAGGAACCCTGCATGCTATAAATTGCGATTTCATCCACCATACCACCCGTTTTTATATAGATTTTGTCGTTTGTAAAAGTTGGATAAACTGAAGTTGAAATATCTGGATTAACGGGATCTACTCCGTTGGGTAAATTGATTTTTCTATCTGTATAAATACGCAATTCACCGCCCTGCAAACTCATGGTCATACTGGCATTGGTAACATTCAACTCCTCGCCTGTTATCAGTTCATACCACATGCCTGTTTTGGGGAAATTTGGGTTTGAAGTTATAGTTGTTGATGCATTAAAATTACCTAAAGCCACCATACTTAAGTCACTGTGAGTAAGAGCAATACGCTTACCAGCATTCCAATCCGAAGCACCAACATTCAACTGATAAGTGCCATTGATAAAAGCAGTTGGATATTGCTTGCGCATATTCAGAATTTTCGATGCATCAGTATATGCTTGTTTGCGATGAGGCAAATCTAACCAACCAAATGGATTGGGTTTTTCGCCTGTTCTTCCATTTTCATCAATAGAAATATCATAACCTATTTCACCGAATTGCCATATCATTTTCGGACCAGGCATCAGGGTGGTAAAGGCAATATTCAAAGGAACGCGCTTGATACGTGCAATTGAGTCCGTTTTAACGATATCAAAACCCCACATTTTCGCTTTATAGAAATTACGCTCTTCATCATGACTTTCCGCAAAGCCTACCCAGCGACGTGGTGTAGAATTTAGGCCAGAAAAATCACTGCCAGGTTGATAGCCCATTGCAGCCTCTGAAAACTGATTATTAATATTACGCCAGAGATACATGCCTGCATTTCCAAGCACCAATTCCTCGTCATAATCACAGAAATGCTCTAAAATAAACATCACATCCGACTTAACAGCTTTAGTCGCATTATAATAATCTATCAGAATATCTATACGTGATTGATCATAACGAGAAGCATTACTCTCACTACTCTTTTTCTGCGTGAAGCCCTTAGTTAAATCCAAACGATATCCATCAACTTTGTATTCTTGAACCCAATATTGAAGTACGCGTTTGAAGTATTCGCGCGTACCAGCAAACTCATGATTAAAATCATGGAAAACACTGTATGGATGCGGTGCATCCACATTAAACCAGGGATTGTCAGATGCTGTTTTATTAGTCGTAGCATTCCAATAGAGCTTAGCAAAAGGATTGTTTCCAGTTGCATGATTGAAAACCACATCAATGATAACGGCTATACCTTCTTTATGGCAAGCATCAATAAAGCGTTTGTACATTTCGGGCGATCCATACGCTTTATCAGGAGCAAAGAAATGGTTAGGATTATAACCCCAACTATTATTGCCATCAAACTCATGAATAGGCATCAATTCAATAGCCGTGATACCCAAATTCTTTAGATAAGAGAGCTTATCGAGTGTGCCTTGTAAAGTTTTATCTACTGTAAAATCACGAAGCAGCAATTCATAAATCACCATATTTTCATGTGGGTGCATGGTAAAATTTGGAACTTCCCATTGATAAGCAGGCTTATTGGTTTGAAAAGTAGCCACTAAACCATCTGCTTTTTGAGGATAAGAAGGCATATCAGGATAAACACCTGCAGGTATCCAACCATCATTCCATGGGTCTAAGACTAATTCAGTATAAGCATCACTGACAGTCAAGGTGTTATCCACTAAATATTGAAATTTATACAATTTGCCAGGGGTTAAATCTGTGAACGTATAATGCCAATAATCACCATCTTTTTTCATCTGATATTCGTTCATCTGCGACCAATCACTAAAATCTCCTATCACATTTACACGTGTTTTATTAGGAGCACGCATCACCAAAGTCACGCTGGTATTGCTATTATAATTAATACCATCTTTAACTCCAGCAGGGCGACTTGCTGTTTCCACATTTTTTGGAACGCACACCCTTAAGGTATCATAAGCGATATTACTTCCAGATGTAGCTCGTGCCACCACGAGGTAGTCATTATAATTAGCAAACTGATAGCTTTCATTTAAAATAAGAGCATTGGGCAAAGAGCTAACCACCTGATTATTAATGAGTAATTCCAGTTTTGCAGCAATATTAGATACCACTCGAAAAGTCAAGCTATTGCCACGATTTACTGTTTGATTGCTTGTAGGAAGTGTAAAATTAACGTTCAGACCGGGCTCATTTACAGTAACAAAGATATCTTTATCACCTGTATCTTTACCTTCTTTTGTACCATCATTGTTGCGAAAAACAAAAGCTAACTTTCTAACCACCTCACCAGAACTTAGGTTATAATAGCTCTGCATATTAGGAGTAATAAGCAGTTTCCACTTATTACTTCCCATGGATGTGAGTTTGTATTTGGCAGCATTATCAAGCCATGTCGGAGCATGCTTCCAATCTGAATCACTTGTACTTGCGCTTGTTATAACACCTGTATGCGCATATACATCACCTGTAAAACCTTGCAATCCACCAGCACCTTTGGTCGCATCAAAAATCACCTCTACAACCCCAGTATAATCTGAAGTGATAATCGAGGGGTTGGTCGTCACTACCTGCGAAAAGGCAGCTAAACCTACCATTAAATTTAAAAATAAAATACTTAGTCGTTTCATGTTTTTCGTGTTAAATAAAATATTCGTAGGGCAAAAATAGACAAATGTATATAAGACAAGGTATAAATCTTAGTTTTTAGAGAAGATATTTCTTGCAAACGTTTGCGCAAAAACACCCCTGTACAACCCCATTTTAGTGCAAACGTTTGCATAGATATTTTGAATTTATAAATTTGCTGCTCTCTTAATATGAATTTATGTAAGGAATAGGTCGTGGATGCAGGGACAGGCATTGTGGATGTAGGGACAGGTCGCGACCTGTCCCTACCACACAAACTTGACAAACTTCTTTGCTATAATTAATTTATTCATTTACTTTGCAGGTTGGAAAAACGAATTTCACACTAAAATTAAGATAATGAAACAACTAAGGATTTTATTTAGCATGCTGATTTTTATGGGTTTAACCCTTAATCTTACAGCACAACAAATGCCTAAAGTGCCTATTGATGACAAGGTACGTTATGGTAAATTAGACAATGGTTTGACTTATTACATCCGCCACAACGAAAAACCTAAGGATAGAGCGGAGTTTTTTATTGCCCAAAATGTGGGTGCTATTTTAGAGAATGATGATCAAAATGGTTTGGCTCACTTCCTTGAGCACATGGCGTTCAATGGTACTACCAACTTCCCTGATAAAATGATTATCGAATATTTCGAGAGCATAGGGGTTAAATTTGGATCGAATATTAATGCTTATACCTCGCTTGATGAGACGGTGTATAATCTTTCGGATGTACCCACTATTCGTCAGTCTGTTGTGGATAGCGCGCTTTTAGTGCTGCACGATTGGTCGGGCTG
>CAYVWK010000126.1:3104-6199 GCA_964455235.1 uncultured Paludibacter sp. | reverse complement strand
ACCTTGAGCTTTTAACTCATTGCTTTTCTGTGACATAGCCAATGTTTCTGAAGGAGAAAGTGCTGCTAAGCGGTCGGATACAGGGAACATAAATTTTAGCATTTTAAATGTTGATTAAATTGCGTGCAAAGGTAATAAAATGCAAACAATTATATGGTATCTGTTTGAAAATACAAAGAAGACTTGTCTAAACGCAAGATATAATCAAAATAACCCCTTTATTTAATGAGTTTCAAACCTGCTAAAGCAGATTCATCGTTAGGACGTAATGTCAATGCATGGTCGAAAAGTAACTTAGCATCGTTTAATTTTCCAAGATACAAGTTTGTCCAACCCAACATAATCACTGAATCATAATCTAAGGGATAAAGATTGACGTTTTTTTCAAAAAGCTTCAAGGCATTAGTATGATCCTTTTGGTTGTAGTAAATCACTCCTAACCAATAGTTTACAACCGTATTCTGAGGGTCTATCTTTAGAATTTGAAGATACTGTTTTTTTACTTTTTCCCAATCCTCTCTTGCGCTATAGGGTTTAATAATTCCAAAACGAGCTTCTATTGAATAAGGGTTTAATTTAATGGCTTTCAAATAATAGCTTTCAGATGTAGCATATTGCTTATCAAGATAATATAGCCATCCTAAACGAATATTCAGAAAATAATCATCTGCTTTATATATCTTCTTCAACTCATTGATAGCCTGAGTGTATCTGCCTGCATATTCAGCCTCATAGCTCTTAGAGAATACTTGCTGACGAGTTTGTTGATTCTGAGCTGAAATATTAATCATGCCTATTTGTAGCAGTATAACAATTAAAATATATCTTAAAGTTTCCATATCAGTCCTCCTGTAATTGAATGTTGATTGTATAAAATGTTCTTTGATATAATTTCTTTTTGATCATAGGTGTAATTAAAATACAAAGTAAGTGGTTTATTCAAATAATAAAAAACCGATGCTCCCGTCCGAAAAATCGCCGGGTTTAATGAGTTATAAACATATAAAGCATTATTATCAATAAAATAATTGAGATTTCCTATGCTAACCATTGCCTCTACCCAAACCTTATCGAAAAGCATAATTCCAGCTGTTTGTTTAAAGATATTTCTGTTTTTCCGACTATAAAGCGATGTTTCTTCAAATACTTGATAGAAAGAACTATTTAAACGGATTGGATTTTGTCCTGCAAAATTAAGTCCTGCATGCAATCCTATCTGCTTAGAATCAAGCCATTCGCTATTATATAAAGCACCTGAAAGTGCTACATCAAAACGATTCAGCTGGTGGGATGTTTTTGTATAAAAAACATGCCCTGGATAATGAAACGTATCTCCTGCATAATCCACTTTTGCTCCTACATAATGGTAAGCTACATCAAGATGTGTATGGCTAAGAGGTGTCCATCCTGCTAAAATAAAATATTCATTTTGTGTAGTGGTAGTACTATCGGTACGTTGATTATAATGAGCAAAAGTCTGATAAAGTGAAAACTGATAAGCTATCAAACTATTCAAACCTATTCTTGTATATGAAGCTTCGTGGACAGCATCAAGGCTTGGAAATTTATGACTATACTCCAAGTCAACAGCATCAATGAACTTAAATTTTGGCACTTGCAGATAATCTCGACTCTCTTCTGAGAGTTTACTTACAAACTGTCTAGCGTACGCTAACCTACCAGTATATTGTGCATTATAATACTGATAAAGGCGGGTAAGCTCATCTTTCTTATCGTATTTTCTTGCTTTTTCATAATGATACATACTTTTGTAGTATTGTTTTTTTACGAAATGCGCATACCCTAAGCGTTGTTGTAAGTACATAAAATCAATCTTGTTATCCTTAGCCAAACAACCTGTTTGAATCAACTCCTCCCACTGTCCGTGCATGTATTGCTCATAACTCAAACTATCTATATATGCTATATCAATTTTATCTTTTGCATACCCATGCAAAACAACAAAAAGTAAAATATACAAGAAATAATACTTATGCCTTTTATTTTCAGAAAACTTGATATGCATATATGTTTTTTCTTTTAGATACATATTTAAAAGATTGAATACCATTCGCATCAATATGTATCTTACTATTAGATATTTTGTTTGTCTTTTTAAATGCTGAAATTTTCACTTCACTTTCAATTTTCATATCAGGTGCAGATGATAAATTTTCCTTTATTTTTACGATTTGCGTATATTGAACCTTCATAAAATTAAAAAAAGGCGATGTGAAGTCATTCAAATAACCAAGAAAAGAATTTTTTTCAAGTAAATGGATAGACATATTATCCTTTATAACATACTGACTATCAGATAAAATAATTTTAAAAGCAGATTGATAAAAATAGTATAAAAGTGATTTTTTACTACCATAAAATGCGGTAAAGTAAAACATGATATTATCACAAGTGAAATATGCAACTGCATTTGTTTCTCTACTATGCAGATACTTAAGATTATAAGCATCTGTATAAACATCCCAATGCTCAATTTTCTCAATCCCTTTCTCATCTTTATATTGAAAAGTCATACTTGTGTCTGGAATAAAATTGAAAGCTGTAAATAAAGATGTGTTTTGTAGGATATTACTGACAACATCACCCTCAGCTGGTTTAGCAAACTGCTGTAGTGCATCTTTTTTAACATCTAAATAATATGAAAGCGGATAATCAGCAGTTCGTGAACCAATAAAAGGACTATACTGTATCTGAAAATGCAGATGTGGATAAGGCGAACGTCCAGAATTTCCGCACAGTGCCAACATATCACCCATCTTTACAAAGTCACCTTTTTTCAATTTAATAGAGCCTTTTTTCAAATGTGATAGTTGCGTGTAAACCCCTGAAATATGCTGAATTACTATACTATTTCCCCAATTATTGGTAGTATCAAGTTCACCAATAGGATTATCCTCCACGTAATCAACTACATCCACAACAAACCCATCAGCAGGAGCAGCAACTGGTTTTCCAAAGCAATAGTAATCTTCACAATGCAAGCCCATCGCTTGAAAAGATTTTCCTTCTTCATCTAAAATCATAAAATCGAAGGCTTTCCCCCATTCGTTTTTATGAGTGAACGCACCATCATG
>CAYVWK010000126.1:0-3004 GCA_964455235.1 uncultured Paludibacter sp. | reverse complement strand
AGCAATTGAAATCATGATATAATTTGCGCCTATATTATAATAGGTAATGCTTGCTGCTTCAGTACCTGTAAAATGAGCGAAAAAATAAGCTGCTAAAAAACCGACAACAGACAAAGAAAAAACAATACGCGAACTGATTATTAATGCAACAGCTATTATCAAACCTGTAATTAAGTTATTCTGGAAAAAAATAGAACTCAGCGAACGCAAGTAAATATCAAGCATCTTATTAATCTCCAAAGATTCAATAGATTGAAAAATAGATACTAATGAATTACCTCCGATTGAATACATTTCATTAATCCAGAATATATTGCGGTAAGTCAAACCGAGATTTTCATACAAAGAAGAAGGCAAGGCAATAAACCAAAAAGTCAGCACGAAAGGAACACTTAAAAATGGCAAGCCATACTTAAATAGCCAACCTCCGAAAGCTACAGAAAGAATTAATGTTAGCACTGCCGACAATGCCAAAAGAGTGAAAAACACAATACCTGGCTCGAAATAAGCTCCTAATCCTATGCCTGTTATAAGTGCATTGAAACTTAAAACCCCATTACGTAATTGTGCCTTATCGAAACCTAAAACATCAGCTAAAACCACCGCAATTATTACTGCAATTAAGCCACTTAAACCTGCATAAAAATTCAGAAAGCTAGCTATTAAAATAGCAAGAGCCATTACTCGGCTATTCAGGAAAAATATCACTGAATAGCTGTTGAGTATGGCTGGTAAAATGGTTTCTTTTAAGTGTAAATACTTATTTTTCAAAAACTTAAATCGATTTAATTATGTTAGATGATTCGGAATCTGCTCTTTAGAAACAATATCTTCTAAAGTCTCAGCCTGCCTAATTATATGTGTATTATTCTCATTATCAATCATTACGATATTCGGACGAAGGGTAATGAACTGCATCCACTGCGTCATATTATAAGCACCTACTTTATGCACCACCACTTGGTCGCCTTTTTCTAACAAAGGCATTACAATACTTTCACGCACCACATCTATATTCATGCATAAAGGTCCGTATAGCACCATTTCTTCCGTTTGTTGTCCCATATATTGAGCAGGACTAAGTTGATGTTCATACCAAAAAGCAGTAAAGAGTGAATTTACACCAAAATCTAAAATAGTTGCACGTCTTCCATCAGATAAACGCTTAGTAGCCAACACAGTACCTAATAAATACCCCGCATCGTCAATCAAAGCACGTCCTGTTTCAAGAATCAACAAAGGTAACTCATCTTGTTTAAATCCATAACTTAAAATTACATCAGTTATCGCATCTGCAAATTGATCGATAGATGGAACAGCATCAGTTCCAGGCAGATAAGCACCTTTCAATGTATTAGTTGATGGAAAGCCTCCGCCCAAATCAATATAACGTAACACTTTACCGTAGCGTTCTTTTACACTCCAGGTTAATTCGCATAAATTACGTGCTGCTATTTCATAGGCAGAAGGTGATAACATAAAGGTTCCAATATGACAATGCAGACCAACTAAATCCAGATTATCGGAATTGATGATACGAGAAATAGCATTCCAAGCCTGACCATTTTCAAAGTTGAATCCAAATCTATCCCATTTAGGATAAATTCCTGTATCCATATTCACACGAATTGCAACTTTAGGTTTGAGATTGTGCTCCTCACTTAAACGAATCAGAGCATATAATTCATCATAATGATCGATATGAATCAATGAATTATTACGGGCAGCTTTTAGTAAATCCGCATCAGATTTATCGGGTCCATTAAAAATAATTTGATGCCCTTCAACACCGTTACGTATTGCCTTATCATACTCAAAACCCGAAACCACCTCTGCCCATGAACCTTCCTGATGAAAAACTCGACAGACTGCATCTAAATAATTCGTTTTATACGACCATGCAAACTGTACTTTGGGATAACGCGTTTTAAAAATACGCTGTGCATTCTGAAAGTTTCTTCTAATCTGTTTTTCAGAAAGAACAAACAAAGGTGAACCGTATTGCTCAAGTAAAGTTTTAACAGCTACACTTTCAATATGCGTAACAGCTTCATTTTCAGTTTTCTTTCCAAATTTATTCATTAATCCCGTATTCATTTTACGAAGAATAGGTCGTTCATATCTTATTTTTTCCATAATAATATTTTTAATCTGTGATTTTTAAATCTATCAATTATAATTCTCCATGTCCAGAAATCATCTGAAACTCTTTAATATCAGTAATCAAATCCCATGAATAACGAATAAAAATTTTACCCACTTCGTAATCGGTAAAGGGTTCAACTTTCTCTCCCATAGCCATTTTCACTAAACTTGCAGGCTGATTTTGACCAGCAGCAGGAGTTAAATAAATCCAAGCCGGGAAACGCGGATTCACTTCCATAATATACGGTTTACCGTCATCAGTAAGCATTACTTCAAGTTCGCAACCACCTTTCCATTTTGTTACACGAATAAACTTTCGAGCTAAATCCACTAATTTTTCATCTTCTAAAGTGATACCCGACCACGCTTTACCCTTATCGGTGATATACAATTTTCGCATCGGAATCACACTGATGGCATTACCTTCGCCATCACCTAAAGCTGCTATATTAATTTCAGTACCTTTGATAAATTCCTGCAAGATAATAGGCAAACCCCATTTAGCCTGAATTTCTAAAAACGCTTTTTCTGCTTGCTCAAAGCTATTTGCTATTACCGCATCGTAAAATTTACCTTTTACAACTGTAGGATATTCTATTTTATCAGCAATTTTATGTAGTTCACGCAATTCGTATAAAACTTGGTCTTCAGGAACAAAAAAATTATGTTGCTTACCAAAATCAACTAATTTGACCTTATCACGCGCTTCAAATTGATTGGCATCTGGCATAAATGTTTCAATACCAAGTTCTTTCAGCTTTTTACTTAATTTAATGAAGTTGAAAAGCTCAGCATCAAAGTTAGGAATAATCAAATCCAAATTTTCCTGCTCATGGATATACAATAATCGAGAAAGAAG
>CAYVWK010000125.1:0-6218 GCA_964455235.1 uncultured Paludibacter sp. | reverse complement strand
AGAGCACATCCCTTTTAAGGATGGGGTCCTGGGTTCGAGCCCCAGCTGAATCACAAAAACCTGACAGGACATTATAAGTCTGGTCAGGTTTTTTATTTACAATCAACTCTCTAGTTTCCTCATCACCCCAAGCCTATATTTTCTATTTCAATTTATTTTTCCGAATTTTGTGGAAATTATTTGCCATGATGAAGGAGAAACAACAGCTATCAAACTTACCTAAGATTGTCGTATTTATACTTTTGATGATATTTTATCAGCAGCAATTTGTACATGCAACTGATGATATCAATTTTTCGAAAATTGGCATTGAGCATGGCTTATCTCAGTTATCGGTGATGACGATTTATCAGGATGAAACGGGTATTATGTGGTTCGGTACGCGCGAAGGTATTAGTCGTTACAATGGTAATTCTATGGATTTGATTATGCCTGTGGCGAATGATAGCAACTCTCTGAGTGGAAATTTGGTATCGAAAATATGTGGAGATGGCAACGGGCATATTTATATCCAAAGTAATTATGGGGTAAATGAGTATGAAATGCGCACGGGAAAGATGAAAGTCATTCAACGCGATCAGGTGGATGCGGTAACCTTTGGTGTGCGTAACTTATGGACTGCTGAGGGAAATAAATTGTATACTTGGCAAAATGGTATAAAACAACTATATGTTGAAATTGATGAGATTAATTCTCCTATCAAAACCATTTTGCAAACTTCGGATCAAAGAATTGTTTTAGGAACTTTATCTTCAGGTGTCTATATCCTTGATCAGAATAAAAAATACCGCCTTGCTATTCCTGACTGTAGTCAGGTCTCTTCCTTGTTTGAGGATAGTAAACAAAACATCTGGGTTGGTACTTGGCTGAAGGGCTTGTATAAAATTGAACGAAATGGGAATATTCAAAATTATCGACATCAAAGTGAACATCATAAGGGTATTTCGTCGGATTTTGTCCGTGCCATCACTCAAGATAACAAACAGTTTTTATGGATAGGTACGCAAAAAGGTTTGGATAAACTGAATATTGAAAATGAACAGTTTACAAATTATGAATCAGGAGGAATAGCTTCTCAAAAACTATCGAATGAATCGGTTTGGTCACTGTATAAAGACTCTCAGGGTACAATTTGGCTAGGAACTTATTTTGGAGGTGTCAATTATTTTAATCCTGATATTGATTTTTATACTTTCCATAATCTCAGTCAAGGTGATTTTTATAAAAAACCTTATCCCATTATCAGTAACATTATTGAAGATAAAAACGGGCAGTTGTTGCTTTGTACGGAGGGGCAGGGTTTGTTGATTTACAATCCCAAAACAAAAGAATATCAGAATATTCGTCAAGGAGAAGGGGATAGAGCCTTATCGGCTAACAATATTAAAACAGCTTATTACGATGAAGATGAGCATGTTTTGTGGTTAGGAATGCACTTAGGAGATGTTACCCGTGTTGATTTGAAAACTCTGCGCACCAAACAATATCGACATATTAAACCTGAATGGAAGCAATCGGATATTGTTCGTGCCATACTTCCTTATCAAAATAACTTATTGATAGCCACTTATAACGGCCTTTTCAAACTAAATTTACAAACCCATCAAATTGAATTGTTTTCAGACAAATTACATGAAGAGGTAAGTTATTTTACAGATGTTAAAATTTTAGGTGATGAGATGTGGTTGGCTAGTAATGGCTTGTATCGCTATAATCTTAAAACGGGTAGGATTCGTTCGTACACGAAGCAAAGTGATGGGCTTGGGTCGATTAGCCATAGCCATATTTCCAAATTGCTTATTGATAGTAAGGAGCGTTTATGGGTGGCGACCAGTGGTGGTGGTTTAAATTTGTATGTTCCTGATACTGATTCTTTTATTCATTATGATAAGTCGAATTCTGATTTGAAAAATAATTATATCAGCAATATCATGGAATCGCGTATGGGCTATATATTTATTGCAACTACGCATGGTTTGAATATCTTGGATCCCGATAATGGTAGCATTTATCATTATGCTGTAGAAAATGGTTTTCCGCTCAATTCGCTGTATAATGGGGGGATGTGCGCACTGCGTTCGAATGAGATTTATGTAGCTGGAGTGAATGGTATGGTGTCTTTTTTTGAAGAAAATTTGTCTATTCCCCAGAGAGCCTTCAATCTGCACTTTGTAAATCTTGCAATCAATAATGTCTTGATTGAACCCCAAGATGAAAGTGGAATTTTGGAATATGTATTACCCTATACCTCATCTATCACCCTGAATCACAAGCAATCTATGGTTACGATAGAATTTGCTTCAAATAATTATATCACTTTTAATAAGCCGCTATATCGCTATCGTATGGAAGGTTTATCGGATCAATGGAGGGAGCTTCCCATGGGTTTGAATCGCTTGAACTTCATGAATCTAACACCAGGAAAATATCATCTTCATTTGCAAGCTTTATCAGCCATTGATAGAGAGCCTGTTGCTAATACATACCTTAAAATCAGGGTTTTACCTCCTTTTTATTCGTCATGGTATGCCTTTTTGATTTATATTCTTTTTATATCCTTTTTAGTTTGGCGATATATTGCTTTTACACGTTCAAAATTGATTTTGAAAACCTCTTTAGAGTATGAGAAGAAACAAAAAGAGCAAATCAACGAAGTGAATCAATCTAAATTACGCTTTTTTACCAATGTTTCTCATGAGTTCCGAACGCCTTTAACTCTGATTGCTGGACAGGTGGATATGTTGATGCAGATGAGCAATATTCAGCCCGCAGCTTTCAATCGTATCTTAAATATCAAACGCAATACGCAAACCATGCAGAATTTGATTAATGAATTACTGGAATTTCGTAAAACAGAGCAGGGATATTTATCCATTAAAGTGCATGAGCGTGATATAGTTGAGTTTTTATATGAAGTGTATCTATCCTTTCGTGAGTATGCTGTGTACAGGGATGTAAGTTTTGAGTTTGATCATGAGGAAGAATCCATCAAGTTGTGGTTTGATCCGATGCAAATGCAAAAGGTTTTTTACAATTTGATTTCCAATGCATTCAAATATACGTCTAAAAAAGGCTCTATCAAAATTAATATTCGAGAGGCAGCTACAGATGTGATTGTAGAGGTTATGGATAGTGGAGTGGGAATTTCGAGTGATCATGTAGAGAAGATTTTTGATAGATTTTATCAGGCAGAGAATGGTTTGCAAATTAGTAATATGTCGCCTGGAACAGGAATAGGTCTAGCACTCACAAAAAATATTATTGAAGCACATAAAGCTGAAATTGAAGTAGTTAGTGAAAAAGATGTGGGTACTAAATTCATCATCAAATTGAAGAAGGGTAAATCTCATTTTTCAGAAGAACAAATCAATAAAGATCAAGATGCAAGCACATATATAGCTGATTTGGATGCTATTGATGAGGAGTTTATGGCTGAAATGAAGGGAATACAGACGCACGATAATAAACCTTTATTTTCGATGTTGATAGTGGAAGATAATGATGATTTGCGAGAGATGTTGAAGCAGATATTTGAGCCGCTTTACACAATTTATACGGCTACTGATGGGGAAGAGGGCTTAGCAATGACGATGGAGCATCAGCCTGATATCGTGTTAAGTGATTTGATGATGCCGAAGATGTCGGGTAGCGAGATGTGCTCGAAAATCAAAGAGAATTTCTTGCTGTGCCATATTCCTGTGGTCTTGTTGACAGCTCAAACAGCGGTAGAGTATAATATTGAAGGTTTGCGTTTAGGTGCTGATGACTATATCACCAAGCCATTCAATGTTAAAACCTTGATTACTAGATGTAATAACTTAGTAAACAACAGACGTATTTTGCAAGAGAAATTCAGTAAACAAGTTGATTCATCTCCTCGTTTAGTTGCTACAAATCAGTTAGATAGAGATTTTATTGAAAAAGCACAGCAGGTGGTAGAGGAAAATCTGGATAATAGTGAATTTGATGTGCAAATGTTCTCCAGGGAAATGGCTTTGGGGCGCACCAAATTATTTACCAAAATCAAAGGAATTACAGGTCAAACGCCCAATGATTTCATTCTAAATGTGAAATTAAAAAAAGCTGCTTTTTGGCTTATGAACAACCCTGAATACAATATTACTGATATTACCTATATGCTAGGTTTTAGTTCGCCTAAGTATTTTTCCAAATGCTTCAAAGATCAGTTTGGTGTATCGCCTTCTTCATATAGGAAGGGTGGTGAAGAAGATGATTTGGAAGAACAAGATGATGCTGAAATATAGTGCTATTTTAACAGTTTTCCTTTTATTTTCATGCTGTTTGATGTGTAAGTGTACGATACTACCCTTCTTTTAGGTGATATTTGTACCTGATCTTGATGGAAATGCTCTAATTTTACATTTTGAAATTTCAGTGTATCATATCATGAAGAAACATCTACTTATAATTTTATCGCTGTGTTTGAGTATATCCATGCACGCAGCAGAACGAAATCTACTTAGTTCTCGTACAAATCTCGAAGTCATTGAAAATTTGCTTCTTCCTAAGCAAGCTTGGGTTCCTTACCCTGTTTATGCAGATAGGGACGGCTGGGATGCATTAGTGGGTGATAATAAAGCTGGGCTTATCAAACGTGGTGAGAAGCAACTAAACTACGAATGGAAATACATCAAAGCTACTGATTATTTGGAGTATGAACGTTCGGGCGAAAGAAACATCATGCAAAATCCTAATTCTGCTAATAATAACGCGTTGGCTGATTTGGTATTGGCAGAACTAGCAGAGGGTGAAGGGCGGTTTATCGATCAGATTATCAATGGTGTATATTATAACTGTGAGCGCACAAGTTGGGTGTTATCTGCACATCTGACTGCTCAGCTATCTAAACGCACGCTGCCTGACCATACAGAGCAGGTTATTGACCTAGGCTCGGGTGAGATAGGTTCATTTTTGAGTTGGGTGTATTATTTCTTTCATGAGGAGTTTGATAAGGTAAACCCGATTATATCTAAGCGCTTACGTGATGAAATCTATCATAAAATCATCATTCCTTATCGCGAAATTGATAGGTTTTGGTGGATGGCTTTTGTGCCACGTTCAGATGGTATGGTGAATAATTGGAATCCTTGGACTAACTTCAATTGTTTGCAAGCTATTGCTTTGTTGGAGGATGATGTGGTTCAGCTTAGTAAGGATGTTTACAGAAGTATGCTTTCTGTTGATAAATTCATCAACTATGTGTCTGAAGATGGTGCTTGCGAGGAAGGTCCATCCTATTGGGGACACGCAGCAGGTAAGTTATACGACTATCTTCAGTTGGTTTATTTGATGACTGATGGCAAAATCTCATTGTTTGATAATCAGATGATTAAAGATATGGGTGAGTACATCTCTCGAAGCTATGTTGGAGATGGATGGGTTGTGAATTTCGCAGATGCATCAGCTAAGTTTTCTGCTCCTGAGAGTCTGATTTATCGTTATGGTAAATCCCTCGGAAGTAGTGAGATGATAGGCTTTGCCGCTTATTTAGCATCATCTAAAAAATCAACCTTGCAATATGGTATTGACTTTTTTAGAGTACTTGAATCGCTTGCTTTTGATGGGGAAATAAGAAACTCGAAAATAGCTTATGAAAAGCCTGATGTTACTGTTTACCCAGAGACAGAGTTTTATTATTTCAACAATAAAAATAATCTCTTTTTGGCAACCAAAGGAGGTTATAATGCTGAAAGTCATAATCATAACGATGCTGGCACTTTCTCTCTATGGTTTGAGAATACGCCGATATTTATTGATGCAGGTGTCGGAACTTATACGCGCCAAACCTTCGGACCAGAACGCTATAGTATCTGGACGATGAGAAGCAATTATCATAATTTGCCATCAATTAATGGAAAAGAACAAAAATTTGGTGCAGAATATCGAGCAACAGCTATTCAAATCAATACAAAAAAGAAAACCATCGCTATGGATATTTCAAAAGCATATCCAGTTGATGCTCATGTAACAAAATGGATTCGGAGTTATCAATTGAATGATAATGAGCTAATCATTAAAGACAGCTATAATCTCAGCAAATCCTCTCAACCGAACGAAATTCACTTTATGTTATGGGGAGATGTGAAAGTGAGTGATGGAGAAGTAACCATCCTCGTAAATGGCAAAAAAGCTGTCCTGTCTTTTAATAAAAAAACATTTGAGCCTTTATTAGAAACCATTCCTTTACCCGATACACG
>CAYVWK010000124.1:2824-6276 GCA_964455235.1 uncultured Paludibacter sp. | reverse complement strand
AAAAATATTCAAGAGGTTCTTACCTCCATATAAAAAATACGTAGTAGGGAGTTTATTTTTCAACTTTTTAGCTACTATTTTCAGCTTATTTTCATTTGCTGCTATTATTCCTGTGTTGCAGATTCTTTTCGGACTTAAAAAGCTTGATATAAGCTACACGGAATGGTCATGGAGTGATTCTTTGCCTATTTTAATTGAGGCAGGTAAAAACAACTTCTCTTTTTTTCTACATGACACCATCAATACGGTAGGTCCACAAATGACCTTATTATATATAGCTGTTTTTTTAGTAATACTTACTGCTTTGAAAACGGGTTCAACCTATATGGGCATTCGCTTATTAATCCCACTTAGAACGGGGGTTGTGAGAGATATCAGGAATAAACTATATCAAAAGATTGTTTCATTACCCATTGGTTATTTTACTGAAGAAAAAAAGGGTGATATCATGTCGCGTATGTCGTCTGACGTCAATGAGGTGGAATCTTCCATCTTAAATGCAGTAGATATGATATTCAAAAACCCGATGATGATTATCATTTACCTAAGTGTAATGTTTGTAATGAGCTGGGAGTTAACCCTTTTCGTACTCGTTCTATTACCAGGAAGTGGTTGGTTGATAGGCATCATCGGAAAAAATCTAAGAAGAAAATCAGCTAAAGTTCAAGAGCAACAAGGCGAATTATTATCTCAATTAGATGAAACTATTGGTGGCTTACGCGTTGTGAAGGCTTTTAATGCTGAATCGAAAGTTGAATTACGTTTCGCAAAATTAAATGAACGTATTCGCAAGACTTTCAATTCTTTACATGCAAGATATAATTTAGCCTCTCCTTTGGGTGAATTTGTTGGGACAGTTGTAATAGCTATTCTGCTATGGTTTGGAGGAGTGTTGATAGTCGGAGAACATAGTGCTATCAGTGCTGCTGAATTTATTTACTATTTGGTGATTTTCTATAGTATCATCGGTCCAGCTAAAGAACTTTCGCGCGCTGTTTACGGCATACGAAAAGGAATGGCTGCTTTGGATAGAATCGATCAGGTATTGACAGCAGAAGATACAATTCCAGAACCTACTCATCCCATCATAATTGATAATTTCAGCCAAAGTATTGAATTTAAGAATGTTAGTTTCCGTTACCAAAAAGAATGGGTACTAAAAAACATCAATTTAAAAATAGCAAAAGGGGAAACTGTTGCATTAGTTGGACAATCAGGATCAGGTAAAACCACTCTAATTGACTTAGTACCACGATTTTATGATGTAATTAAAGGTGAGATTTTGCTGGATGACATCAATATAAAAAATATTCACACCCAAGATATTCGCAAATTCATTGGCAATGTCAACCAAGAAGCTATTTTATTTAATGATAGTTTCTTCAATAATATTGCCTTTGGAGTAGAAGATGCGACTATGGAAGATGTGATAGAGGCAGCAAAAATTGCCAATGCGCATGAATTCATCATGGCAACGGAGAATGGCTATGAATCGACTATTGGAGATAGGGGTAGCAAGTTGTCGGGCGGACAAAGGCAGCGCATCAGCATTGCACGCGCCATCTTGAAAAACCCACCGATTTTGATTTTAGATGAAGCCACATCCGCTTTGGATACAGAATCAGAAAAAATGGTACAAGAAGCACTTGAAAAGTTGATGGTCAATCGCACCACTTTGGTCGTAGCACATCGCCTTTCAACTATACGCAAAGCCGATGAAATCTGCGTTATGCACGAAGGTGAAATCGTAGAACGCGGCAAACACGAAGAACTGATTGCGCTGAATGGATATTATAAGAAATTGGTGGAGATGCAGTCTTTTTGACTAATGTGCCAATGAGAATAATGTGCCGATGGGAATAATGTGACAATTAAGAAATTGAATAATTAAAAACATATCGTGTATTGGCACATCGACACATTGGCATATTAGCACATTGGCATATTAGCACATTGGCACATTGGCACATTGGCATATTAAATTAAAAACTTGATAAACTAAATATAAACATGTTAGATTTTATTGAAGAATTAACCTGGCGTGGGATGATACACACCATGATGCCAGGGACGGAAGAGCAATTGAAAAAAGAGATGACAGCAGCTTATGTGGGTATTGACCCAACGGCGGACTCCTTGCATATTGGGCACTTGGTGAGCGTGATGATGTTGCGCCATTTTCAGCATGCTGGTCATAAACCCATCGCACTGATAGGCGGTGCTACAGGTATGATAGGAGACCCATCTATGAAGTCGGCTGAGCGTAACCTATTAGACGAGAATACTTTACGTCATAACCAAGAGGCTATCAAGAAGCAACTAGCTAAGTTTTTAGACTTTGAAAGTGATGCACCCAATGCAGCAGAATTGGTAAACAACTACGATTGGATGAAGGAATACTCTTTCCTTGATTTCATTCGTGATATAGGTAAGCACATCACAGTTAACTATATGATGGCAAAGGATTCGGTAAAAAAACGCCTAAGTTCAGAGTCGAATGTAGGACTATCCTTCACTGAATTTTCCTACCAACTATTGCAAGGATATGACTTTTTGTGGTTGAATCAGAACAAAAACTGCAAGCTCCAAATGGGCGGTTCCGATCAGTGGGGCAATATCACCACAGGAACGGAATTAATACGCAGAAAGACTGATAGTGAAGCATTTGCATTAGTTTGTCCCTTGATTACCAAAGCTGATGGCGGCAAGTTTGGCAAGACCGAAAGTGGCAATGTTTGGCTAGACCCACGCTACACATCCCCTTACAAATTCTATCAATTTTGGTTGAATGTAAGTGATGAAGATGCTGACAAGTACATTAAAATTTTCACTTCTATTTCTAAGGATGAAGTAGAAGCATTGGTTAAGGAACACGCAGTCGCCCCCCATTTGCGCTTACTTCAGAAGAGGTTGGCAGAGGAGGTCACAGTCATGGTGCACTCACGGGCAGATTACGAAGCAGCCGTTGAAGCGTCTCAAATCTTATTCGGCAATGCCACATCCGAAGCCTTGAAGAAGATAGACGAAGACACGCTTTTATCCGTATTTGAGGGCGTACCTCAATTCAACATATCGAAAGCAGCGATGGAGGCAGGCATCAAAGCAATAGATTTATTGACTGATGAAGCCGCAGTTTTCCCCTCCAAGGGTGAAATGCGTAAGATGGTGCAATCGGGCGGAGTTAGTTTAAACAAAGAAAAGCTTCAAAATCAAGATGATACTATAGATACAAGTTATTTATTGAATGGCAAATATCTTTTAGCCCAACGCGGTAAGAAAAATTATTTTCTATTAATTGCAGAATAATCTATTTTTATATTTGGACATTCAAAAAATAACATTATCTTTGCACCGCTTTTCTAAGCACATACAGTTTGTCCCATGGTGTAATGGTAGCACTACAGATTTTGGTTCTGCCAGTCTAGGTTCGAATCCTGGTGGGACAACATTCA
>CAYVWK010000124.1:1511-2724 GCA_964455235.1 uncultured Paludibacter sp. | reverse complement strand
AAAACAAAAGGAGCGATTATCATATCAAAACCAGTATGTATAGCTTTGAGATTATTCACATTATCTTGCATGAATTTGATTCTCTCAATCCTTTCAGTTAAACCCTTGTTTTTCAATAGAATATCCCTATAGAAAACCAACTCACTTTCATCTGAAATGATATAGCGCATATAACCACTTTCTTGCAGACGAATAGGCATACGAATAAAGCGAGCTGAAAAATCAATAGCAAGCATATCTTTGATGTAAGGAGCCAATTCAAATGCTAAACGACCAGTATCTGCATTCAAATCAAGTACTTTCATATCGTGCAAGTCTTTTATTTCATCACGAATAGCATGTGCCAATTGCTGATAAAAATTAGATGGAAAACTATCACCCCACATATTCTCACATGAGTTAGCAACCTCAACATCAGACTCATACGTATCATCTTTCAGAAGTATAGGAACTTCAGATTCAATCAACCTAAAACCTGCATGTTGATAAAAATGTCGACGAAAAGCATAACGTGCGTGCAAAGTTGCTTCGTTACCCGTAGAAATCCACGAACCACCTTTTATGATATTATGTTTCGTATCAAAAGTAGGCGTAGAGAAATCATCATACATCAAATGCACTTTGAAGCCTGGGAAACCATGAATTGGCGTTTCCGTCCATTGCCACACATTGCCTATCACATCATAAAATTCAGCAAATTGAAACTTATTTACGGGACAAGGAGATGCATAATGCTCTAAATTGATATTGCCAGGAGCTGCGTCCCACGTTGGCTGGTCTTTCAGTCCAACATAATCAGCCAATCTATACCATTCAGCTTCAGTAGGTAAGCGAAAAATTTTGCCCGTTTTTTCAGACTTCCAATTACAGAAAGCTTTGGCTTCCAAATAATTTACCTCTACAGGCCAATTCCAAGGCATGGGAATTTCCTCAGCTACTAAGCGCAAATAAAATCCATCAGATTTGTTTCGCCAGAACAAAGGCATTTTCGCTGATTTAAAGGTACACCAATTCCAACCCTCTTCCGTCCAATAGTGTTGAGTTTCATAGCCTTTATCTTCAACAAATGCCAAAAATTCACCATTAGATATAAGCATTTGAGAAGCTCGAAAATCTTCAACCACCTCAGTATATGAACCATATTCATTATCCCAACCATAAAGAGGATGATTTTCTGGTTTACCCATAAGCACCTCAGAACCTGACACTTGCA
>CAYVWK010000124.1:0-1411 GCA_964455235.1 uncultured Paludibacter sp. | reverse complement strand
AAATAAAACAAAAGAACATGGCGTAAGGGATCGCCGCGATGGTAAAAAATTGCATCTGATTTAAGTTGCGTATAAAGCAACTCATCAATTTGCCATGTTTTTAAGAAATAATCACGAATTTCAGCCCTTTTAGATTCAAGATCGCCCTTATCCAAAAGAATTGTTTTACTTAAAAGAGATTGAATATCCATAGTCTTTTATTTTGAAAAATAAACCTCAAACAGTTCATTTCCAGTTTGTTTCACCCAATGCTTAATAGATAAGCTCGCTGCCTTCTCAATCAAAGGAGCGGGAAGGAAAGGAGCAATTAGTTTATAAATATGATTTTCAGGAAGTTGACGTAAGTCTGAAATCACCTGATTAACAGGATGTTCACCTGCATGTAACATCGGACGAATATCAAACTCATGCTGAACTCTAGTTTCATCAAACCAATCAGGTTGAATTGTATTAAAGCTTGAATTTTCACTTAGACCATCCACTTGTTCTTGTCCAACTGCTTTACGTAAAGCATTGATAAGCAACTCTGTATCAATCTGACCGATAGAGGCTGCTTGTTGCAAAGTAGCTATTTTAGCTACGGTTCTACGTAGAACTGGGTTTTTCAACTTTTCAAAAGTGGGCACCATTTCAATGAGTAACTCTTCTAATTGAGGATAAGTTTCAATCAATTGAAGTACCTTAGTTTTTGGGGTTATAATTAGTTCTGTTGACATACGCAAATCGTAAATTAAGTGTGCAAAAGGTAAATTTGTTATTTTGAGTAGGATAAAATACGCTGTTCTCCCTCCAATGCTCTATGGGATGAAAGGTCTTGTGATACCTCTAAAGTGCCCAAGTATTCACCCTTTTCATTTCTCAAA
The DNA here is from genome assembly GCA_964455235.1 of uncultured Paludibacter sp. Lineage (GTDB taxonomy): Bacteria > Bacteroidota > Bacteroidia > Bacteroidales > Paludibacteraceae > Paludibacter. The sequence continues at coordinate 548 of CAYVWK010000124.1, read as the reverse complement.
GCAAAATATTCAATATGAATAAACTTCTCCCCTCTCATATTAATCCAGAAAGGAGCACGAGAGGCCTTGCCTGATCTGAAGTCTTCAATGATTTTATCAACTATATGAGCACTTGCAGGTGGGTGACAATGACGCACATCTCGATTTAAAATCGCACGATTACGCTGGAAAATACGCTCAGAGCCTTGTGTAAAATACTTCACTTTATCATCTTTATCCACAAAAGTCATATCAAACGGAACTGTATTCAATATTGCCATCAATTCTTCTACGGAAAAGCCTCCAGAAGGTAATTGCACATGGTCTCCAGACTTATTAAGTTCCTCCAAAACAGACTCTTGAACCCATTCTGGTCGCCAATCAACTGGTGGGTCGTATAGACAATATCCAAATTCGAGCGACTGCTTTTTAATCTCATACCATTCAGGTTCAGTCAACGTATCCAGAGCCATAGGGAAGAGAATTTCTGATTCTTTTGTACCCATCTCCAACACTTGCTGTACAGCTGGTTTCAGGACTATTTCAGCAGAAACTAATAAATCTTCTAA
>CAYVWK010000123.1:0-6300 GCA_964455235.1 uncultured Paludibacter sp. | reverse complement strand
AATGCATATGACTTATCTATTAGAAAGTTCTCTCTTGATAGTATGCCATCAGCACCAAAATAAAATACAACACCTACACTAAGATTCTTATATAATGGATCAGCATCACTTACTCTTAACATTATGCTCTTGCTTACTCTCTCATCGGTCTCATACGTTACCCCTACTGCATTGTTTCTCTCAGAGCTACCTGCATGTATAATGACTGGTCCTACCTCCTTAATAAATGGAGTAGTATTCATAGTGTCATCTTCATAACGTATATAGAAGTAATATGTTCCTGGCTTTAAGTTACCCTGCTCTTTAATCTCTATATTGACATCAGGAGCTTTAGTAATACCTTTATGAAGAGCAAACTGTATAGGACTTTCAAACTTTTCATATTGTCTATCAGTACTCTTACCATACTTATCAATTCCTGTATTGACTACTGTGTTTGGATTAAGACCATCACATATATATAAATCTACTGATGAATCATAGCTTTCTTTTGCAAACACTTGTAATAATCTGTCACTTCCATACCCCAATAGTTCTGCTGGTATCATAAGACCATTTACGTCTTGACTCTTATTTGGTCCATTAGGGATTATCTCCATACTATCAATCCAACCATCACCATCTGATCCTTTATATGAATAGAAGCAAATATAAGCCTCTGTATCGATTAGTTTATGCGTAATGATATAAAGTATACCTGCATGCTCGATCGTGCCTATAGGAGCTTCTAAAGCACTAAATTGAGCTATTGAAGTCGTACCCTTTACTGGTGTAACTACAAAGCCCTTATCATCACGTGATATTATCAAACCATTTAACATGTATAAATAACTATCCTGTGGTGATATTGTGTAGTCCACTCCCCTTACTATCCCTTTATGAAATGAATTAATGTGTTGCATATATTATGGCTTTATAAGTTCTGTTGGAAGCACTTCATTATACTTCTCTTCTTTTTTCTTCTTTGGCTTATTAAGCTCTGGATATTTATTTAACTCTCTATACTGATTCAATAACTTAATACCATTAGTACCAAGCGTCACCTTTCCATTATATGTTGGTATAACATACTTACCCCTATTCTCAATAAACGCCTTACTGCCTCCTCCTGTTCCCGAGTTCCACAATGCTCCTATCCAATAACTCATCCATTCATCATCTCCTAGTGGTATCCCATGCTTAATAGATAAACGTTCAATATGCTCCTTTAGCTGCTCTGACTTAGCTGCTATAAGATGAAAAGCATCATCCAGTGCTTCTTCGTTACGTATCCTTCCCGATAATCTATTCTCTTTTTTTTCATTTATAAACTCAATAATATCTGGCTGCTCTACGTTCTTCTTTAAGTAGGGTGTTATCTTATCCCACTCTCCTATCTCGTTAACAATGTCGTAACCGTACTCTAATAGATAAATCTCACTCTCTATCAATGAGTCTTCTTCAAACTTCTTAGGATTATCATCATGCGGCTTGTATATAGTCTTCCCCTTACTTCTCGCATCTCTTATCTGTAATGCTTTCCTATTATGATCTTTTATAATATAATCATATACTCCCTCCATAGCTAAAAGTGTTTTAAGATAATTAGGAGGCAAATTATATTGATTAGCAACATCATTTACTTTATCATTATATTTATCATATTCCTTTAAAAAGTTAACTCTATTTACCTCTGGCGTTACTCCTCCAATATACTTATAGGAATCATATTTTTTAAACCTATCTATCTCAATTCTATAATTACCTTGTGATGTTCTTACAGTGACATGATTGTCTCCCTTATCAATACTATATATATCTCCTACATCTTTAAGATCTCCTCCTCTATACTTTTGCATGATAACATTCTCTAATGCACCTTGTAAGTTATTGTTAGAGTATTGATTGACATAATCCTGTCTATCCGAAACAGTAACTCCGTCTTGCAATACAGAATGAAAAGAAGTGGATATCTCTAATGCACTTCTCTCTTTTTCTGGTAAGGACTGAAGCTCGTCATAATCTATATCTTGGTATCTATCGCTACTCTGAAATACATCATAAGACATATCATCAATCTTAAATGGATTAGACTTATCGAATTTATATGGCCCTGGTTTGTTTAAACCCATATTGTATAACGAATTGCTTATCTTGTCCGCCATATCTCTAACATTTTACATTACTACTACCAAACGGACTACCACCCTCTAACACCTGTCCTCTCTGACCATGTACTATACTCATGTAATCAGGAGACAATATATACTGATGTATCTCCATAAGCTCATTATCTGTAAAGCCATCCCAACTTCTATGCGCTGCCTCTATCTCCCATTCCTTATCTTGCACTATCTGTAACCATCTCCATTGTGGCACTCTAGGCGGTATTACCGTAGCATCTTCTTCAAACATCTTATATACACTATAAGCATAACATGCAGGCTCATATCCTTTCTTTATTAAAGGAAACCCTGTGTCTTCATCTACTGCTAACTTATAATAAACAATAGAGGCGTTTTTAGGCGTCTTATTGTCTGAGAATATCAAATAGTCACCCTGATACACAAAGCCCGTCAGAAGCTCTCTATTCGCTCCTAAGACGGTCTCCAGCTTGAATACATCCTGTGGCAATTCAAACCTATTAGATGATACCTTATAAAGTGGACACTCGACCTTTAATAGCCCTGCTGGATCTTTAAGATAGTCTGTTATCACTTCACTACACCATCTCATAACCTGTACAGGAGATAGCTCTTGTCCCTTACTTCTATATGTTGATATTATCCGCATATATATATCCATTGCGGTAACATACTTATTCCTCGTAAATGATGTCATGTAATCCATAATCAAAATCTTAAATGATTTAACGCTTTGTTCATCCTTAATAGATGTAACTGTGTCTCTTTAAAGTTAGGAACTCCATGTGGTGTAACTCTACTATTAGGATTCTTCCCTTCCATATATGTTCCTTGCATATAACTATCTATCACTGCTGGTCCTGCATTGTATGCTGCCATTGCTGATATAGCATCTCCATAGTATCTATCAAGCAGTTGCTTCATATATTTTACACCTCCTCGTATATTCTCTTCCGCATTATTAGGATCAACCCCTAACTTCTTTGCTGTTGATGGCATAAGTTGCATAAGACCTATAGCCCCTGCCTCTGATATTGCATTCTGATTAAATCTACTCTCTGTAAATATCTTTGATGCTACTAGCTTAGGATTAACACCCTCTTCCTTTGCTATCATGTTTATCATATCTACATAAGGTTGCTGACTCTTAACAGATACCCTGTCATTATCTTTCATGCCTATCATCTCTTTAGGAATATACTCATCATCTATATCAAATGGATCTAACCAAGTAAATATATCATCAGACTTAAACTTACTTGTATCATAATTATCAACATCCACTTTGGTGTCCTTAGGCTCTGTTGTAGACTCTTCTCTCTTGTATTCTATATTAGGTATATAGGCAACATCTCTATAATCCTTAATAGATGAAAGACTATTCTTATATACAGCATTAGGAAGAAAGCCATCCTCTATAGTACGTTCCTCTATTCTACCATTTATCACTGCCATCTTCTCTGGCGTTAATAACCATGTATATTCCTCTTTCATATTAGTAATATTTTATTCCTTTATTCTCCATTCTATGTACTTCTTTCTTTAGCTCCTCACTAAACGCTGCTGCTGGGTATCCATATCTAAATTCTTTATGATCTCTCTCAAATTCCATATGCATATATGTTGTATACCCTTTCTTCTTTGCTCTCTTCCTTGCTGAACTGTAACCAAAGTTAGTCTTATAGTCTTTCTTAGTCTTTAACCGTACAGTTCCTAATCCTTTCAACTCTAATTCATCCCCATCTAACAATCTCTCTATTATTACCCCTATATATAAAAAGAAGATTCTAATAGCCATTCCATATACTATATCTAATCTTCTTCTCTTAAACTCAGTCCTCTTTAAATGTGTAAGCCTACGCCTTAATATCCTCTCTGCATATGGCTCTTTGTACTTGTTTATCTTGTTATCTAAATCAATAACATCTCTGTAGTCATACTCCTCTTTCCAGAAACCTTTTATGTTTGGATTTATCTTACTTATTTTCCATATTCTTTCCATCTTTATGTGGATTCTCACCATCTCTAAACTGTGGTGCATAATTTAACTTCATATCTATACCATAAGCCTTTCTAACAGGTTCAAAGTATTCTGTCGTCTTATCATTATACTTCTTTGACTGATACTCATAAATAGATATATTCTCTTCTCTCGTTGGTCTTGTAGTCATGATACATGCCCACTTTGGAATAACATAATCATCTCCATTATAATTTATAATAATATCTCTATTATCATCTTGCTCAAATCTGAATGATACTCCACTATAAAATGTAATACCACCAACAGTAATGGTGCTTGTCATTACTATATATGGATAATTATTGTTCTTGATCATTTTTCTTTTATTAATTCCTTATTACTTACAACTCCTCTCTTTTAGATTCTTCTTCGGTTTGTCTTTGTCTTCCCATATCAGGTATCTGAGCATTACGTGTTTCATCATATCCATTATTAATAACATCAGCAGGCATTCCTAACTTAGAAGCTAAATGTTGAAACGTTACTATCTCTAACTGTCTTAAATCAGCAGAAGCCATAGGATATGCACTACTCGCATAATCATAGCCACTAACTTCATCAGGATATTCAAATATAGCATCTAGCTTGACACTATTACTATCTTTAACACACCAACCTCTTAATAGTAAATTATCTCCATTAATAGTAATAGCTAAAAACTCCCCTCCATACACATGATGATGATACATCATAAACTCTTCATATGAAGTATAGTGATATTTTAAACCATGATGAAACTCTTTACCAACACTCACATTGCGTATATTCTTAAAACCTATATCACCCATCAATTTAGAAGGTAATTTAACTTCATATATACGCCTATCTTGTTCTGAACTTTCTATGGACAATGATACACTTTGATAATATGCTGCTAGAGGGTCATGAGAGACGTACTGTGCCTTTATAATTGCTGCTCTGGTATCATGTATCATCCGAATAATGAACTCGTCATAGAGCCTCACATCGTCTGTCATATGAGGTTTAAGCTGGAACTTTAAACTTTCTACTATACTTTCTAATGTTGTCATATAATTTTAAATGAAAAGGGTAAGTAGGTCATACTCCCACCTACCCTTTAATTATTACATAGTGATTCTATCAGCTAGCCGTAACAGTACATGTCGCGGTCTTACCGTTAATAGTAGTAACTGTAATAACAGAATTACCAGTACCAGATCCTTTCTTGCAAATACCATTAGCATCAACAGTAACATTAGCTACAGTTGCAGAACTGAAAGTAACACGATTATTAGAACCAGCAGGGAACACCTTAACTAACGCACCTAAATCAAAATCAGTACCTGCACTCACCGCACCAGTAGATGGAACTTCAACACTATTAGGCAATACAGCAAAGCCAATATACTCAAAGTATTTAGCTAACTTAGTATCTTCACTTCCCTGACCGTCCGTCATAGATGCTACATCGCCTCCGCTCTCCTCGGCCAATGCTGTTAATACTTGTGAGTCTAATGCATCAGTAGCGATATACAGATTATAAGTCTGCTCTCTCTCATTGTATGCAGTAGCACTAGTATTATCATAACCCTTAGTGCGATGTATAATTTGTACCTTAGCATAGGTCTTGCCTAATACAGCAGTATTAACTCTTTGTCCTTCATTCTCAGCCTTAATAGCAAAGATACGAGCAACATCATCATTAGTCAATGTAGCTTTCTTAGGTGCAGTAGTTTGTGATTGGCTGAATTCTTCTTCATCAATCTTTACTGTGAAGATAACACCATCTTCCTTAGCGGTCAATGTAAGTGTTCTATTACTTCCTGTCTTAGTAGGAACTACAACAGCTCCTGTATTAACAGCATTAGGAGTGCGCTTAACATCAGCTAAGATAGCATCATATAAACCTGCCACAATAGCTTCTTTATCATCATTGTCAAGTGTTCCTAGAGTAGAAGTAACAAAGTTAACTTTTACCGAATAAGTATGTGATACAGGGAACTGCTCATTACCAAATCCACTATATAGTGGTTGACGAGTAACTTCTATATTAAATACTTTACTCTTGCTACCATCCCATACATAAGTAGGAGTTAGTACCACAACCTGCTTAGCACCTGGTTGTGCAGAAAGAACCTTTACCGTAGCATCGCCACATGGTATATCAATACCAGCTGACTTTATAACGAAATG